>NZ_JBIAXP010000010.1:223520-264741 GCF_042896795.1 Kitasatospora sp. NPDC001261 | reverse complement strand
GCCGACACCCCCGTCATCACCCTCGACGCCCGCCGCCGCGACAGCGCCAAGAGCGCCCTCATCACCCTCGTCGAACACGCCCTGCTCGCCCGGCTTCGGTGATCGCGCACGACCGTGGCCCGCGGGACTTCGTACGAAGTCCCGCGGGCCACAGGCATGTCGGGCGCCGACCGGCCCGGGCCGGCTACTCGGTCGGCTCCAGGCCGGCCCGGATCAGGCCGTAGGTGTACGCGTCCTCCAGCGCCAGCCAGGAGGCGGCGACCACGTTGTCGGCCACGCCCACCGTCGACCAGGTGACGGAGCCGTCGGTGGACTCGATCAGCACCCGGGTCTTGGAACCGGTGCCGTGCTGGCCCTCCAGGATGCGGACCTTGTAGTCCACCAGCTCGAAGGTGGCCAGCGGCGGGTAGATGCCCTCCAGGGCCGCGCGCAGTGCCTGGTCCAGCGCGTTGACCGGGCCGTTGCCCTCGCCGGTGGCGATCCGGCGCTCGCCCTTGGCCCACAGCTTGACGGTGGCCTCGTTGCCCGTGAAGCCCTTCGGGCCCTGCTCGCTGATGGTCCGCCAGGACTCCAGGGTGTAGAAGCGGTCCCGGCTGCCGCGCACCTCGTCGCGCAGCAGCAGCTCGAAGGAGGCGTCGGCGGACTCGTAGGTGTAGCCGAGGTTCTCCTGCTCCTTCACCTTGGCCACCACCCGGCCGGCCAGGTCCCGGTCGCTGGAGAGGTCGTAGCCGAGCTCCTTGCCCTTGAGCTCGACGGAGGCCCGCCCGGCCATGTCGGAGACCAGCATCCGCATGGTGTTGCCGACCCGCTCGGGGTCGATGTGCTGGTACAGGTCCGGGTCGACCTTGATCGCGGAGGCGTGCAGGCCCGCCTTGTGGGCGAACGCCGAGAAGCCCACGTACGGCTGGTGGGTGGAGGGGGTCAGGTTGACCAGCTCGGCGATCGCGTGCGAGATCCTGGTCATCTCGGCCAGCCGGCCCGCGGGCAGCACCCGGCGGTCGTACTTGATCTCCAGCGCGCCGACCACCGGGAACAGGTTGGCGTTGCCGACCCGCTCGCCGTAGCCGTTGGCGGTGCACTGCACGTGGGTCGCGCCGGCGTCCACCGCGGCCAGGGTGTTGGCCACCGCGCAGCCGGTGTCGTCCTGGGCGTGGATGCCGAGCCGGGCCCCCGTCCTGGCCAGCACGTCGGCGACGATCTCCCGGACGCCGCCCGGCAGCATCCCGCCGTTGGTGTCGCAGAGCACCACCACGTCCGCGCCGGCCTCGTGCGCGGTGCGGACCACCGACACGGCGTACTCGGGGTTCGCCCGGTAGCCGTCGAAGAAGTGCTCGCAGTCGATGAACACCCGCCGGCCCTGCGAGCGCAGGAACTCGACGCTGTCCCGGACCATCTCCAGGTTCTCGTCCAGGGTGGTGCGCAGCGCGAGCTCCACGTGCCGGTCGTGCGCCTTGGCCACCAGGGTGATCACCGGGGCGCCGGAGGTGACCAGCGCGGCCAGCTGCGGGTCCTCGGACGCCTTGCCGCCGGCCCGGCGGGTGGCGCCGAAGGCGACCAGCCGGGCGTGCTCCAGCTCCAGCTCGACGGCGGCCCGGGCGAAGAACTCGGTGTCGCGCGGGTTCGCCCCGGGCCAGCCGCCCTCGATGAAACCGACCCCGAACTCGTCCAGGTGCCTGGCGATGGCCAGCTTGTCCGCCACCGTCAGGTTGATGCCCTCGCGCTGCGCTCCGTCGCGCAGCGTGGTGTCGAACACGTGGAAACTGTCGTCGGTACGGGTGACCTCGGTCATGACCCCTGGTTCTCCGTTTCGGGGAGGTTGGGTACTGCTCTGCCGGACGTTCTCGTCCCGGCTCCACTGTCCATGGTCCCGCGCGCGGTCCCGGTGTCCCCGGGCCCCTTGTGGGGGCCGTCGGCCGGTCCGGGAGAAACAAAAAGACCCCTCGCGGGTGCGAGAGGTCTGCGCGCGGGTCTGGACGCTAGTGGTCGCTCCGCATCGGGTCCAGCGGAAGCGGTCACTGCGGACCGGCGCGCCTGCTGCTAATAATCAGCGAAAGCGAGGACACGCTGGCAGTCTGGCACAGCTTCCGCGATCCGGCCCGCCCGTCTCGGGATGCGAAACGGGGCAGGCCGGCCGGGGTGCGGGATCAGACGATCCGGTGCAGCCAGTGGTGGGTGTCCGGGGTCTGGCCGCCCTGGATGGACAGCAGCGCCTTGCGGAGCTCCATGGTGACCGGGCCGGGCTCGCCGGCGCCGACGGTCCAGTCGGCGGCGGCGGACTTCACCGAGCCGACCGGGGTGATGACGGCGGCGGTGCCGCAGGCGAAGACCTCGGTGAGGGTGCCGTCGGCGTTGGCCTGCTGCCACTCGTCGGTGGAGATCCGGCGCTCCTCGACGGCGTAGCCGAGGTCCGAGGCCAGCTGGAGCAGCGAGTCGCGGGTGATGCCGGGCAGCAGGGCGCCGGACAGCTCCGGGGTGACGATCCTGGCGTCCTTGCCCTCGCCGAAGACGAAGTACAGGTTCATGCCGCCCATCTCCTCGACCCACCGGTGCTCGGCGGCGTCGAGCCAGACCACCTGGTCGCAGCCCTTCTCGGCGGCCTGGGCCTGGGCGACCAGCGAGGCCGCGTAGTTGCCCGCGCACTTGGCGGCGCCGGTGCCGCCGGGGGCGGCCCGGACGTACTCCTTGGACAGCCAGACCGAGACCGGCTTGATGCCGCCCTGGAAGTAGGCGCCGGCCGGCGAGGCGATGATCATGAAGAGGTAGGAGTTGGCCGGGCGGACGCCCAGGCCGACCTCGGTGGCGAACATGAACGGGCGCAGGTAGAGGCTCTGCTCCGGCTCGTTCGGCACCCAGTCCCGCTCCTGGCGGACCAGCAGCTCGACGGCCTCGACGAAGGCCTCCACCGGCAGCTCCGGCATCGCCAGGCGGCGGGCCGAGGCCTGGAAGCGGGCGGCGTTGGCCTCCGGGCGGAAGGTGGCGATGGAGCCGTCGGCCTGGCGGTAGGCCTTCAGGCCCTCGAAGATCGCCTGGCCGTAGTGGAGGGTCATGTTCGCCGGGTCGATCTCCAGCGGCGCGTACGGCACCAGTTGGGCGTCGTGCCAGCCCACGCCCTCGGTCCAGCGGATGGTGACCATGTGGTCGGTGAAGACCCGGCCGAACCCGGGGTTGGCCAGCCGGGCCTCGCGCTCCGCTGCGGGCAGCGGGTGGGCGGAGGGCTTGAGGTCGAACGTGATGGGCGCCTGGGTGGCCGTGCTCATGGCTGTTTCCTTCACCGTGGGGTTGGTCCGGGCCGCCACCGCCGCAGATACGTTTCGGCAAACTTCACCGGAATGGACGCACAACGGCACGGCCCACTGTCGATACTCGCATCCAGAGGGCCGTGCCGAACAGCTGCAAGCTGCGGTGATGTGCGGTCCGGCCCCGTCAGCCGGAACCGTGTGTTCGGATCCGGCCGGTCAGCCGGCTACTCGGGCGACGAGCGCGTCGCCGACCTGGGAGGTGCCGCGGGTGCCCGAGCGCTCGGCCAGGTCCGCCGCGACGGCGGCCTCGACCGCGGCGGCCTCGGCGGCGAAGCCGAGGTGCTCCAGCAGCATCGCGACCGACAGCACGGTGGCGGTCGGGTCGGCCTTGCCCTGGCCGGCGATGTCCGGCGCCGAGCCGTGCACCGGCTCGAACATGGACGGGAACTCGCCGCTCGGGTTGATGTTGCCGCTCGCGGCCAGGCCGATCCCGCCCGTGACGGCGGCGGCCAGGTCGGTCAGGATGTCGCCGAACAGGTTGTCGGTGACGATGACGTCGAACCGCTCCGGCTGGGTGACGAAGAAGATGGTCGCCGCGTCGACGTGCAGGTAGTCGGTGGTGACCTCGGGGAACTCCCGGCCGACCTCGGCGAAGATCCGCGTCCACAGGTGCCCGGCGTGCACCAGCACGTTGTTCTTGTGCACCAGGGTGAGCTTCTTGCGCGGCCGCGCCTGCGCCCGGCGGTAGGCGTCGCGCACCACGCGCTCGATGCCGTACGCGGTGTTCAGGCTGACCTCGGTGGCCACCTCCTGCGGCGTCCCGGTGCGCAGCGTGCCGCCGTTGCCGACGTACGGGCCCTCGGTGCCCTCGCGGACGACCACGAAGTCGATCTCCGGCTGGCCGGCCAGCGGGGACGACACCCCGGGGAAGAGCCGGCCCGGACGCAGGTTGATGTGGTGGTCGAAGGCGAACCGCAGCTTGAGCAGCAGCCCCCGCTCCAGCACGCCCGACGGCACGCTCGGGTCGCCGATGGCGCCCAGCAGGATCGCGTCGTGCGATTTCAGCTCGGCCAGGACGTCGTCCGGCAGCGTCTCCCCGGTCCGGTGGTAGCGCCGGGCCCCGAGGTCGTACTCGGTGGTCTCCAGCTTCACGTCGGCGGGAAGCGCGGCACCCAGGACCTTGAGGCCTTCGGCCACCACTTCCTGGCCGATGCCGTCACCGGGGACTACTGCGAGACGAATGGTGCGAGACATGCTCGGACCCTACTCCGCCGTCCCAGGTACTGACACCTGCCGTCCACCATGCGGACGGTCAGGTCGGTCCCCACCAGGGGCAGCCGCCCGGCGATGCCATCGCCTCACTCCTTCGAAGGAGCGCGTGCGACGCGGGGGGCGCCTGGGGCGTGCTTAGGGTGGCGGGGTCCGGCGAGGCGTGTGGAACGGGGTGCGGATGGGCGAGCGGCGGCGGGAGGTGCTGGTCTGCGCGGGTGCGGCGGGGCTGGCGATGGGCGGGTACGGGCTGGCGGCGGCGGTGCGCGGGCGGTGGCCGGCCGGGGCGGAGGCGGTCGCCGTGCCGTACCACGCCCACCTGTGGGACCTGCTGCACGGGCAGGCCGCCGGGGACCTGCTGTTCAACTGGAACAGCGGCTACGGGGCCCCGTTCCTGGCGGACTTCTTCGCCTACCTGATGAACCCCTTCTCCTGGCCCACCGCGCTCCTCCCCCGCGACCAGGGCCGGCTCGCCGTCCTCCTGGTCACCCTGGCCACCATCGGCCTGGGCACCGCCCTGATGGCCCGGCTGCTCGGCCGGCTGCACCCCGGCCCCCGGTGGCTGCGGGTGTTCGCCGCCGTCGGGTACGGGCTGTGCGCCTGGGTGCTGGACGTCGGCGGGGCCGCCCCGATGTGGCTCTGGGGCCTGGTCTCGCTGCCCCTGCTCGGCCTGGCCGCCGACTGGTGCCTGCGCGAGCGGCACTGGGTGGCCGGCGCGCTGTGCGTCGCGCTCGCCTGGACGGGCAACCTGTACACCGCCGCGCTGGCCACCCTCGCGGCCGGACTGCTGTTCGCCGTCCGGCTGTTCGCCGCCCCGCTCCCGTTGCGCCACCGGGTCCGGGCCACCGGCCGGGCCGTCACCACGGCCACCGCCGGGGTGCTGCTCGCCTCCCCCGTGCTGTTCGTCGCGGTGCTGGCCACCGGCCGGGCCCAGCCGGAGTCCCCGGTCGAGCCGCTGGGCCCGTCCGGTGTCGCCGCCCACCTCTCCCGGCTGCTGCCCGCGGCCCATGGCGGGCAGCAGCTGCCGGACGTGGCGATCGGCGTGTTCGGGCTGCTGGTGGTGTGCGGGTTGCCGTTCAACCGGCGGGTGCGGGCTCGGGAGCGGGCCCTGTGGTGCGCGGCGCTGGTGCTGGTGGCGGTCGGCTTCCTCTGGACCCCGACGGTGCTGGTCTGGCACGGCCTGGCGATCCCGGCCGGCGGGCCGTACCGGGTGGCCTTCGTGCTCAGCGGGCTGCTGGTGCTGGCGGGCTGGGTCTCGCTGGCGCACCGCCCGGACCGGCTCACCGTGCTGGGCGGCGCCGCCGTGGTGGCGGTGATCGCCGGCCTGGCGGCGGGCCGGCCCGCGGTGCGCCCGGCCACCTGGGTGCTGCTGGCCGTCGGCGGCGCCGTCCTGTCGGCCGCGCTGTGGCTGCTGGACCGCCGGCACTCCGACCGGCGGGCGACCGCCCTCGCCACCTGGGTGATCGGCGGGGCGGTGCTGGGCAACGCCGTCTGGTCCGGGTACGCGGCGCTCGGCGCGGTCCCTACCTCCGGGGTCTCCCCGGCGGCCGTCCGGGCCGGGCACGCGGCCGTCCGGGCGGGCGCCGACTGGCCGCGCGGCCGCAGCGACCCCGGCCCGCACGCCTTCACCCCCAACGACCCGCTGCTGCTGAACGGCCAGGGCGGCGGCTACTTCAGCAGCTACCTGCCGACCGTCACCGCCCTGCTGCTGCACGACCTCGGCGCGGGCTGGACGGCCGGCGGACGGCAGACCGCGAGCGTCACCGACCCGGTCGGGCAGGCGCTGTTCGGCGTCCGCACCCACCTCGACGACGCCCCGCCGCCCGGCTTCACCCCGGTGCGGGCCGCCGCGCCGCCGCTGGTCACCGTGCTGCCGCCGGGCTCCCGGACGGAGACCTCCTCGGTCTGGTCCCGGCAGGAGTCGCTGCTCGGCAGCCAGGTGTACGACGCCCCGCTGCCCGTCCCGGCGGGCGGGCCGGCGCCGGCCCTGCACGGCACCAGCGGCTGGTCGGTGCCGGCCGGCGGGGAGGACACGGTGTTCACGGCCGCCTGCACGCCGGGCGGGACGGCCTACTTCCACGGGGTCTGGTACCGGGGCACGGTCAGCGGCCTGGGCACCGACTACCGCAGCGACGGCGAGCAGCCCACCACCGCCGTGCCGATCCACCGGCTGGGGACCGTCCCGGCGGACGGGGTGGTCCGGGTGACGCTGCGGTCGGACGTGGTGAGCCAGGTGCCCGCCCGCCCGATCGGCTGCCTGCGGGCCGGTGCGCTGGAGGCCGCCGTCGCCCGGCTCACCGCGACCGGCGCCACCCGGGTCGAGGCGGGCGGGCACACCCTCACCGCGACCCTCCCGGCGGGTTCCACCGGCACCGCGCTGCTCTCCGTACCGGCCGCCGAGGGCTGGACCTGCGCGGTGGACGGCGGCCGACGTCTCGCCCCCGTCCCGGTGCTCGGCATGATCGGCGTCCCGCTGGGCGACGGCGCCTCCCGCGTCGCCTGCGCCTTCCGCCCGCCCGGCCTCACCGAGGGGCTCATCGTCACCTCCGCCACCGCCGCCGTCCTCGCCCTGGTGGCGGTCTTCGCCCGGCTCTCCCGGCGCCCCACCCGCGTCCCGCGCCGCGACCGCCGCCGGGCGGCCCTGGGCGCCGACGCACAAGCCGGCACGGAAACCGGCCCACAAGCCGGCACATGACGGGGCGGCCCGCCGGAGTCCCGGTGGGCCGCCCCTTCCGCCCGACGGTCAGGGCAGGTCGAGCACCTGGGCCCGCCGCTCGGCCGGGTTGCGGTGGTACAGCAGCAGGAGCCGCGAGGTGTCGCCCGCCACCCGCCGTACGGCGAGGACGGCGCCCGGGCCCGCCGGGGCCAGTACGGCGGCCGGCCCGGTGAGGCCGGCCCGCGCGGTGAGCGCCGGCCGCAGGACGTCCAGCGGGACGGACGGGCCGGTGCCGCTCAGCCCGATGGTGGAGAGCGCCTCGGCCACGTCCGGCGTCCCGCCCCCGGCGTAGCCGGTCCAGACGCCGTAGCGGACGGTGCTGTGCCCGGGCGCGACGCCGGGCAGGGCGCTCAGCCGGACGGGCAGCACCAGGACGTCGCTGTCCAGCAGCCCGGTGTCGGTGTCGCCCCAGTGGGCGTTGAGCGGCTGGACGTCCAGTTCGGCCCCGGTGCGGGCGTCCAGGGCGCGGGAGACCAGGACGTCGCTACCGCGCAGCCGGTCGGCCTTGAGGATGACGTCGGTGCTGCCGTCCCCGTCGGTGTCCAGCGCCACCCGCACCCCGTACAGCCCCACCGGGGTGGCCGCGGGCGCCCACAACTGCGCGCCCACGTACAGCAGTTCGGAGTCGACGGCGGCGCCGGCCGCGCGCAGGCCGGCGGCCCGCTCGCCGGGGTGCTCGACGCAGACCTCCTCCGCCGGGTCCGGCTCCTTCCCGGTGTCCTTCGGCCGCAGGCCCGCGCCGGGCGCGACCGCCGTGCCGCTGCCGCCGGGCGGGCAGTCGGGCCAGCGCTCGCCCTCGCCGCCGAGGGCGAAGGCGCTGACCAGCCCGGGCTGTTCGCCGGGGGCGGCGCGGCCGCCGAGGGTGACCAGGGTGCCGTCCCGGGCGGTGCGGACGGTGGCCGCCGCCGTGAGGTCACCGGTCGGGCGCGGGGCGGCCAGCACCGGGATCCGCAGCTGCGGGAGCGCGTCGCCACCGACCGGGGTGAGCAGCACCCGGCCGGAGAGCTCGCCCCGGTAGCTGCGGGCCCGGCCGCCCTGCACGGTGTCGATGGTCGGGTCGGGGGCGCGCCCCAGCTCCCCCGGCACGGCCAGGGTGACCCGTACCCGCGCGGTGCCGCCCGCCGGGACGTCCACCCGGGCCGGTGCCACCTGGTAGGAGGCGCCCGGCAGCAGGGTGGCGGCCGCGTACGAGGTGCGGTACGCCAGTGGCGCGTTCGAGGTGTTGCGCACCTCGATCTCCCGGGTCACCGCCGTCGGCCCGCCGACCTCGACCGGCCCGAAGGAGACCCCGACCCCGCCCTCCACGGCGCCCTCCCCCGCCGCGTAGGCGACGGCGGGCGTGCGGACCGCCCGGTCCACCCGGACCCTCCCGGCCCCGGTGCGCTCGGGCCCGTAGACCGGCCCGCTGTGCTCGTCGCCGAGGAAGGTGTCCTCGGTGGTGTTCATCAGCGCGGCCTTGACCTGCTCGACCGGCCAGTCCGGGTGCGCGGCGCGGACCAGTGCGGCGAGCCCGGCCACGTGCGGGGCGGCCATCGAGGTGCCGCTCTCGCGCTGGCCGCCGGTACCGCTGCCGACCAGGCTGGACCAGATGCCCTCGCCGGGGGCCGCCAGGTCGGGCTTGACCACGCCCGGCACGCCGATGCCGCGCGAGCTGAAGTCGGTCATGGTGTCGATCCGGGCCGGCTGGTCCTGGGCGACGGAGCCGTGCAGCGGGTTGCCGGGCGCGGCGAGCCGGACCGTCACCGGCCCGGCGGCCGCGGCCTGCCGCAGCCGCTCGCCGTCGGCGCGCCCCAGCAGTACGGCCGGGATCCGGTCGTCGCCGGAGATCTCGGCGAGGTGGTCGGAGTCGGCGGCGTACAGCGCGCCGATCGCGCCCGCGTCGGCGGCGTGGTCGGCGCGCGGGCCGGAGTTGCAGGCCCGGTCGGCTTCCCGGGTGTGCCAGGCGAGCAGCGCGATCCGCCCCTTCAGCCGCTGCCGGTCGGCCTCGCCGAACTCGGCGCAGCCGTCCGACTGGTCGGCGGGCAGGGCGAGTTCGCCGCTGACGTCGGCGGTGGACCAGCCCTGGTAGCGCTCGCTCCAGTGCCCCGGGACGACCCCGGCCTGGGCGGCGGGGGCGAGCACGGTGACGCCGTCCACGTCGGCGTGGCCGTGCACCGAGGCGGCGACGGTGATCGCCCGGGCGGCGGTGCCGGGGCTGCCGCCGATGCCGTACACGTCGCCGTCGTTGCCCGCCGCCGCGATCACGACGGTGCCGAGCTCGGCGAGCCGGTCGGCGGCCAGGGCGTCGGTGTCGTCGGTGCTGCCGAAGTGGCTGCCGAGCGAGAGGTTGACGACGTCCAGCCGGTCGCTCAGGTCGCCGTCGCCGTTCGGGTCGGCGGCCAGGTCGAGCGCCTCGGTGACCCGGTCGGTGGAGCCGTCGCAGCCGAACACCCGGATCGCGTACAGCTGCGCGCCCGGGGCGGTGCCGGGGCCGATCCGGAAGCCGGCCGGGTCCAGCCCGGGCCCGTACGGACCGGTGTACGGGTGGCCGTCCGCGGTGACGCCGTACCCGGCCGCGGTGCCGGCCACGTGGGTGCCGTGCCCGTTGCGCACGCAGTCGATCGGGTTGCCGCCGGGGTGCGGCACCGGCTGGTAGTGCGGGGAGGCCGGGTCGGGGTCGTAGTCGTCGCCGACCAGGTCCTTGCCGCCGACCACCTTGGCGTTGGGGAACAGCGCGGGCGGCGCGGGCCTGCCGCGCTCGACCGAGCGGAACGCCTCCTCGGTGCCGGGGCCGCCGAAGTCGGCGTGGGTGTAGTCGATGCCGCTGTCGATGATCCCGATCCGGGTGCCCCGGCCGGTGCCGGCCGCCTGGTCGCCGGCCCAGACCTGCGGGGCGCCGGTCAGCGGGACGGAGTGGGCGTTGTCGCGCCGTTTGGCGACGATCGGGTGGACGGCCCGGACGCCCGGCAGCGCCCGCAGCGCGGGCAGCCGGTCGGCGGGCGCGCTGACCGCGAGGCCGGCGAGCACGGTGCGGGTGCGGTAGAGCTCGCGGGCGGCGGGTGCCGCCCGGTGGACGGCGCCGGCGAGCCGGTCGAGCGCGTCCCCGGCCCGGGCCCGCTGGGCGGCGCCGGCTCGCGCGGCCTCCCGGCGGACGGCCTCCGGGGGGCGCTGGGCGCGCCGGGCCCCGTCGGCGGCGCGCCGCCAGGCGGAGCCGGCCGCCTCGGTGGTGAGTTCGAGCAGGACGGAGGCCGTTCGGCCCGGCCCCGGCGGTCCGGCGGACGGCGGCCCCGCGGACGGTGGGCCGCCGGCCGCCGGGGTGGCGGCGAGGACGGCGCTTCCGGCCAGCAGGGCCAGGGTGAGGCCGATCCGGGCGGCGGGTCGGCGGACGGGTGGCAGACGCACTGGGCCCTCTCCCCCGGCAGGGGGACTGATCCGCACACCGTGTCGCTGACGCTCGCCCACGCGAACGTCGATCACCCCTCCGAGGGCCCCAAATTAGGATGATCGCGCCGACGGGGACGAGCAACTTCCCTCGGACGGACCGGGGTTGCACTCTACTGGGTGACATCCGGCGCACCCGTACGGCTCATTCGACGGATGAACGCCACCGTCGGGCAACCTGCCCCGGCGGCGCCGGCCGCTCAGTGGTGGCCGGTCGCGCCGCCGTTGTCCCGGCGGTCCAGCGCACGCTGGAGGGCGGCGGCCGCGAAGGGGTTCCGCTCGACGGCCCGGCGGCGGCGCGGGGCGCGGACGGGGGTGGCGGCGGGGGCGGACGTGGCGTGACGGTCGGCGGTCGGCGACATACCGGGCTCCTTGGAAGCGGCGCTGCGGAAGGCGAGCGCGAAGAGGGGAAAGGGAGCGCGGGAGCAGGGATCGCCTGCTCGTGAAGGCGCACGCGTACACGGGCCGCGCGCCCTGGCTACAGGGGCGGCACACCGTACGGCCCTTCCACGGTACGACCACGCCCCGGCCGTGTCTGCACGAATACTTGGATTTCCTAGTATCTGAGACGGGTCTCACCCGGGAGAACGCAGCAGGGCCCGGACCACCGTCGAACGGTGGTCCGGGCCCTGCCGGGACGGCCCTGGGGCCGGAGGATCAGCCCAGGTCGACCGAGCGCGCGAAGCGGGCGCCGATCTCGGCGGCGATCGCCGAGAGCACCTCCTGCGGGATCTCGGTGTCCACGGTGATGGAGGCCAGCGCGCTGCCGCCGTCGCGGGCGACCTGCATGCCGGCGATGTTGATGCCCGCGTCGCCGAGGTGGCGGCCGAGCACGCCGACCACACCGGGACGGTCCTCGTACTTGAAGAAGGCCATGTGGTCGGTGAGCGCCACGTCCACGTCGAAGGCGTCCACGCCGACGATCTTCTGGGTCTGCTTGGGGCCGGCCAGGGTGCCGGAGATGGCGATCTCCTCGCCGTTCCCGAGCGTGCCGCGGACGGTGATCACGTTGCGGTGCTCGAGGCTCTCGCTGGAGGTGGTCAGGCGGACCTCGACGCCGCGCTCCTGGGCGAACAGCGGGGCGTTGACGTAGGACACCGTCTCCGCCACCACGTCCTCGAACACGCCCTTCAGCGCGGACAGTTCGAGCACCTTCACGTCGTGCTGGGTGATCTCGCCGCGGACCTCGACGTCGAGGCGGACGGCCACCTCGCCGGCCAGCGCGGTGAAGATCCGGCCGAGCTTCTCGGCCAGCGGCAGGCCCGGGCGGACGTCCTCGGCGATCACGCCGCCCTGGACGTTCACCGCGTCCGGCACCAGCTCGCCGGCCAGCGCGAGGCGCACCGAGCGGGCGACCGCGATGCCGGCCTTCTCCTGCGCCTCGTCGGTGGAGGCGCCCAGGTGCGGGGTGGCGACCACGTTGTCGAAGGCGAACAGCGGGGAGTCGGTGCACGGCTCCTTGGCGTACACGTCCAGGCCGGCGCCGGCCACGCGGCCCTCGCGCAGCGCGCTCGCCAGCGCCTCCTCGTCCACGATGCCGCCGCGGGCGGCGTTCACGACGCGGACGGTCGGCTTGACCTTGTGCAGCGCCTCGTCGCCGATCAGGCCGATGGTCTCCGGGGTCTTGGGGAGGTGGACGGTGATGAAGTCCGACACCTCCAGCAGCTCCTCCAGCGTGACCAGCTTGACGCCCATCTGCGCGGCGCGGGCGGCCTGGATGTAGGGGTCGTACGCGACGATCTTCATGCCGAACGCGGACATCCGCTGGGCGACCAGGACGCCGATCCGGCCGAGGCCGACGACGCCGAGGGTCTTCTCGCTCAGCTCGACGCCGGTGTACTTGTTGCGCTTCCACTCGCCCTGCTTGAGCGCGGCGTTGGCCGGCGCGATGTTGCGGGCGACGGAGATCAGCAGGCCGCAGGCGAGCTCGGCGGCGGTGACGATGTTGGAGGTCGGCGCGTTGACGACCATCACGCCGGCCTTGGTGGCGGCGGCGACGTCCACGTTGTCCAGGCCGACGCCGGCCCGGGCGACCACCTTGAGCTTGCGGGCGGCGGCCAGCGCCTCGGCGTCGACCTTGGTGGCGGAGCGGATCAGGATCGCGTCGACGTCGGCGATCGCGGTGAGCAGCTCGGTGCGGTCGGCGCCGTTGCAGTGGCGGATCTCGAAGTCGGGGCCGAGGGCGTCGACGGTGGCGGGCGAGAGCTCTTCGGCGATCAGTACGACAGCGCTTTTGGAGGTCACAGTGCTCACGACAGTGGGTCCTTAACTGTCCGGTTCCCCCGGGCACGTAGGTGGCGTGGAGGGCGGGGGAAGGTGGCATGCCGCGTAGGTAGACGCACGACGCTGTGGGCCTGACGCGCACTCGGAGTGTATCGACGGGCTGGGTAGCGGGCTGCTCCCGTCCGGCGAAATCACCCGGACGAGAGCAGCCTACTTGTACAAGGACGTTACAAATTCGGGGCCGGGGAAACGGCCCGGAAGGGGTCAGGCGTTCTCGTTGACCCAGCTCATCAGCGAGCGCAGCTTCTTGCCGGTGGTCTCCAGCAGGTGGTCCTCGTCGGCCTTCTTGTACTCGTTGTACTTGGGCAGGCCCGCCTTGTACTCGGCGATCCAGGTGTTGGCGAAGGTGCCGTCCTGGATCTCGGCGAGGACCTGCTTCATCGCAGCCTTGGTGTCCGCGGTGATGATCCGCGGGCCGGTGACGTAGTCGCCCCACTCGGCGGTCTCGGAGACCGACCAGCGCATCTTCTCCAGGCCGCCCTCGTACATCAGGTCGACGATGAGCTTCAGCTCGTGCAGGCACTCGAAGTAGGCGATCTCCGGCTGGTAGCCGGCCTCGACCAGGGTCTCGAACCCGGCCTTCACCAGGGCGGCGGTGCCACCGCAGAGGACGGCCTGCTCACCGAACAGGTCGGTCTCGGTCTCCTCGGTGAAGGTGGTCTTGATGACGCCGGCCTTGGTGGCGCCCAGGCCCTTGGCGTAGGACAGCGCCAGCTCGAAGGCCTTGCCCGAGGCGTCCTGCTCGACCGCGACGATCGCGGGGACGCCGCGGCCCTCCTCGTACTGGCGGCGGACCAGGTGGCCCGGGCCCTTCGGGGCGACCATGCAGACGTCGACGTCCGCCGGGGGCTTGATGAAGCCGAAGCGGATGTTCAGGCCGTGGCCGAAGAACAGGGCGTCGCCGGCCTTCAGGTGCGGGGCGATGTCGGCCTCGTAGACGTCGGCCTGGATCGGGTCCGGGACCAGGATCATGATGACGTCGGCCTCGGCCGCGGCCTCGGCCGGGGTGACGACGCGCAGGCCGGCCTCCTCCGCCTTGGCACGGGACTTGGACTCCGGCTTCAGGCCGACCCGGACGTCGGCGCCGGAGTCGCGCAGCGACAGCGCGTGGGCGTGGCCCTGGCTGCCGTAGCCGATGACCGCGACCTTGCGGCCCTGGATGATGGACAGGTCGGCGTCGTCTTCGTAGAACAGCTCGGCCACGGGGGCACATCTCCTTGCGTGATGGGGTCCGGGTACGCGGTGTTCACCGTATGCGCACGCGGTGTGGTGTGGGTCTTTGCTTCAGGGATTGAGACGCGGAGGCGCGCTGTTCACGCGCTGCGGTCCAGGGCGCGCAGCGAGCGGTCCGTGATGGAGCGCGCGCCGCGGCCGATGGCGACCAGGCCGGACTGGACCAACTCCTTGATGCCGTAAGGCTCCAGCATCCGGAGCATGGCCTCCAGCTTGTCCGAGCTGCCAGTGGCCTCGATGGTCACCGCTTCCGGCGACACGTCGACGGTCTTGGCACGGAACAGCTGGACGATCTCGACGATCTGCGACCGGGTCTCGTTGTCGGCGCGGACCTTCACCAGGACCAGTTCCCGCTGGATCGCAGCGGACTGGTCGAGTTCGACGATCTTTATCACGTTCACGAGCTTGTTGAGCTGCTTGGTGACCTGTTCCAGCGGGAGGTCCTCGACGTTGACCACGATCGTCATCCGGGACACGTCCGGATGCTCGGTCGAGCCGACGGCGAGGGAGTCGATGTTGAAACCCCGACGGGAGAACAGGGCGGCGATGCGGGCGAGCACGCCGGGCTTGTTCTCGACCAGGACGGAGAGGGTGTGCTTGGACATGGGATTCCTCAGTCGTTCTGGAGAGGGGGACATCAGTCGAGGTCGTCGCCGAAGTCGGGGCGCACGCCCTTGGCGAACTGGATCTCGTCGTTGCTGGTGCCGGCCGCGACCATCGGCCAGACCATGGCGTCCTGGTGGACGATGAAGTCGATGACGACCGGGCGGTCGTTGATCTCCATCGCCTGCCGGATGACCGCGTCGAGGTCCTCGGGGCGCTCGCAGCGCAGGCCCACGCAGCCCATCGCCTCGGACAGCTTGACGAAGTCGGGGATCCGGGTGCCCTGGGCCGGCGGCTCGATGCCGTCGTGGCCGGGGCCGGAGTGCAGCACGGTGTTGGAGTAGCGCTGGTTGTAGAACAGCGTCTGCCACTGCCGGACCATGCCCAGCGAGCCGTTGTTGATGACCGCGACCTTGATCGGGATGTCGTTCAGGGCGCAGGTGACCAGTTCCTGGTTGGTCATCTGGAAGCAGCCGTCGCCGTCGATCGCCCAGACCGCGCTCTCCGGGCGGCCGGCCTTGGCGCCCATCGCCGCGGGGACGGCGTAGCCCATCGTCCCGGCGCCGCCCGAGTTGAGCCAGGTGCCCGGCTTCTCGAACCGGATGAACTGCGAGCTCCACATCTGGTGCTGGCCCACGCCCGCGGCGTAGATCGCCTCGGGGCCGACCAGCGTCCCGATCCGCTCGATGACCTGCTGCGGCGAGAGCCGCCCCTCCGGGGCCGGCTCGTAGCCGAGCGGGTAGGTCTTCTTCCACTCGTCGAGCCGCTCCCACCACTCGGTGTAGTCGCCCTTGTGGCCGGCGTCGAACTCGGCCTGGACGGCGACGATCAGGTCGGCGAGCACCTCGCGGGCGTCGCCGACGATCGGCACGTCCGCCGGGCGGTTCTTGCCGATCTCGGCCGGGTCGATGTCGGCGTGGACGACCTTGGCGTTGGGGGCGAAGCCGTCCAGCTTGCCGGTGACGCGGTCGTCGAAGCGGGCGCCGAGGGTGAACAGCAGGTCGGACTTCTGGAGCGCGGTGACGGCGGGAACGGAGCCGTGCATGCCGGGCATGCCCAGGTGCTGCGGGTGGCTGTCCGGGAACGCGCCGAGCGCCATCAGGGTGGTGACCACCGGGGCGCCGGTCAGCTCGGCGAGGATCCGCAGCTCGGCGGTGGCCCGCGCCTTGAGCACGCCGCCGCCGACGTACAGCACCGGCCGCTTGGCGCCGACCAGCATCTTCGCGGCCTCGCGGATCTGCTTGGCGTGCGGCTTGGTCACCGGGCGGTAGCCGGGCAGCGCGGTCTCGACCGGCCAGCGGAAGGTGGTGGTCGCCTGGAGCGCGTCCTTGGCGATGTCGACCAGGACCGGGCCGGGGCGGCCGGTGGCGGCGATGTGGAAGGCCTCGGCGATCACCCGGGGGATCTCGGCCGGGTCGGTGACCAGGTAGTTGTGCTTGGTGATCGGCATCGTGATGCCGCAGATGTCCGCCTCCTGGAAGGCGTCGGTGCCGATCGCCTTGGAGGAGACCTGGCCGGTGATCGCGACGACGGGCACCGAGTCCATGTAGGCGTCGGCGATCGGGGTGACCAGGTTGGTCGCACCCGGACCCGAGGTCGCCATGCAGACCCCGACCCGGCCGGTGGCCTGGGCGTAGCCGGTGGCGGCGTGGCCGGCGCCCTGCTCGTGCCGGACCAGGATGTGGCGCACCTTGACGGAGTCCATCAGGGGGTCGTACGCGGGAAGGATGGCGCCGCCCGGGATGCCGAAGACGGTGTCCGCGCCCACGGCCTCGAGGGAGCGGATGAGCGACTGGGCGCCGGTCATGGTCTCGACGACGTGCTGGGGAGCGGGAGCGTTGGCGGCCGGGTTGTCCCCGCGGCGGGGGGATGCGGCGTGCTCGGTCATCTGCCTGTCTCTTCTCGGGTTTTGCCGACCCGGTGCTGCGGGCCCCGTGCTGCGAGGGTGGGGTCCCGGTCCGGGTCGAGCGCCGGCTCTGCCTCGATCGTCCCGCTCGGTCCGACGGATCGGACGGGCCAGGGCGGTCGAGGCCAGGGGTCTTGCGGAGGTGGAACAGCGTCAGTGCAACAAAAAACCCCTCGTGCCCAAGGGCATGCGAGGGGTGGCGCGTCGGTCTGTCACGAGCAGGGCGTACGAGCCCACTCAGCCGACGCGCCCGCCAAGTACGAGAATTCGGGTGCGCATGGCAACGACCTTCCTCCCGTGCGGGGCGGCGTGTCAAGCAGGTGGGACGACCGTCTCGCCATGCGGACCACCCGGCGGGCCAGTAACGGCACGGTGTTCGGGCAGGTCAGAGCCGCCATGGTGATGTGCGCCACGCCCCGGTGCGGCGTCCGTCCGGCCGCTGCCGCGGCCACTCGTCCGGGTGTCCTCGGGGACGGGCGGGCGGGTGTCCGCGGGCGGGTACGGGCGGCGGGCCGACAGCGGTCCAGCCGGGCCCGGCGGCGTGGCCAGCGGGCCCGGCGGCGTGGCCAGCGGGCCCGGCGGCGTGGCCAGCGGGCCCGGCGGCGTGGGCAGCGGGCCGGTCGGGGTGGGCAGCGGGTAGCCGCGGCGGGCCAGCGCCCGGCGCAGCCGGGGCTCGTCCAGCGGCGGGGCGAAGGCCGAGCCCTGGGCCTGCCCGCAGCCCAGCTCCCGCAGCGCGGCGACCTGGCGGGGCAGGTCCACCCCCTCGGCGGCGGTGGTCATCCCGAGGTCGCGGCCGAGCCGCAGCGCGTGCCCGGCGAGGGTGCGGCTGAGCGGGGACTCGCCGAGGTCCTGGACGAGCGTGCGGTCCAGCTTGAGCCCGTCCAGCGGCAGCCGGGCGAGCGCGCCGAGCGAGCCGCCGCCCGCGCCGTACCCGGCCAGCCAGGTGGAGACGCCGAGCCCGCGCAGGGCGGAGAGCCGGCGGCCGAGTTCGTCGGCGAGCGAGTCCGGGCCCATCCGGGCCACCTCGATGACCAGTTCGTCGGCGGGCAGCCCGCTGTCGCGCAGCGCCGAGGCCACCGTCTCGTACAGGCCGGGCGAGCAGAGCCGCTCCACCGAGAGCCGGACGGCCACCGGGACGGGCTCCGGCGTGCCGCGACCCCTGCCGCCGGGCAGGCCGCGCCGCTCGACGGCCGCGCTGACCGCCTCCAGGACCAGCCAGCGGGAGAACCGGGTGGCCGCGTCGCCGTGCTCGGCCGAGCGCAGGAACTCGGCCGGGGTGAGCAGCAGGCCGCCCACCGAGCGCCAGCGGGCCTGCGCCTCGACGCCGGTCACCGCGCCGCTGCCGAGGTCAACCACGGGCTGGTGGAGCAGGGTGAAGCCGCCCTCCCGGACGGCCAGCCGCAGCCGCTCCTCCAGCTCGGTGCGGCGCTCCAGGTCGGCCCGCATCGCGGGGGTGTAGAGCACCACCCGGCCCTTGCCCTCGGACTTGGCCCGGTACATCGCCAGGTCGGCGTTGCGCATCAGCTCGTCGGCCGCGGTTCTGGGGTCGGCCGCCGGGCCGCGTTCGGGGGTGCCGAAGGCGATGCCGATGCTGGCGGCGACGCCGAGTTCGGCGCCGCCGATCCAGTACGGCTCGGAGAGCGCGAGGCGCAGCCGCTCGGCCAGCTCCTGGACCTGGAGGCGGCCGAGCGGGCCGCAGACCAGCGCGGCGAACTCGTCGCCGCCGAACCGGGCGACGGTGTCCCCGCAGCGGACGGCGCTCTGCAGCCGGCGGGCCGCCTGCACCAGCAGTTCGTCGCCGACCTGGTGCCCGGCGGTGTCGTTGACCGCCTTGAAGCCGTCCAGGTCGATGAAGAGCACCGCGATCCCGGCGCCCGTCCCGCCCTGCTGGCCGCGGGCGCCGAGGGCGGCCCGCAGCCGCTGGGTGAACAGCGCCCGGTTGGGCAGGTCGGTGAGCGGGTCGTGGAAGGCGTTGTGCTGCAACTGGGCCTGGAGCATGACGCGTTCGGTGACGTCCCGGCTGTTGAGCAGCAGGCCGTCGCGGTGTCTGCTGACGGTCGACTCGACGTACAGCCACTCGCCGGCGCCGGAGCTGATCCGGCACTCGACCCGGGCGGAGGGCTCGGCGGTGCCGGGGCTGCGGTGGGTGGTGAGCCGGACCCTGGCGAGGTAGCGGCGGACCTCGGAGAGCACCCGGCCGACGTCCTCGGGGTGGACCAGGTCCAGCAGGTTGCCGCCGACCAGTTCCTCCGGGTCCCGCCCGTAGACGCCGAGCGCGGCCGGGGAGACGTAGGAGAGCACGCCGTTGGCGCCGGCGATCATGATGACGTCGCTGGAGCCCTGCACCAGGGAGCGGAAGTGCGCCTCCTTGTGGGCGAGTTCCTGCGCCAGCGACAGGTTGTCGAGCAGCATGACGCCCTGCCGGAGGATCAGCGCCAGCCCGACGGTGCAGGCCGCCGCGGCCACCACACGGTCCAACTCCCGTCCGCCGAGGGCGTTGTAGAGAATGCCCGCGGTGCAGACCGCGGCGGCCGCGTACGGGGTCAGCGCGCTGAAGGTGGTCGCCACCCGGCGGTGCGGCAGGCCGCCGGCCGAGGGGTGGTCGCGCAGCGGACGGCGCCAGCGCGGCGACCACGGCGCCCAGCCCAGCAGCAGGCTGCCGGCGAACCAGCCGGCGTCCAGCAGTTCGCCCGAGTGGTAGCTGCTGCGCAGCTCCGGGGAGGTGAACAGGGCGTCGCAGGTGACGGTGACGGCGAGCGCCAGCATCGCGGTGTGCACCGCCGCCCGGTTGCCGTCCCGGCCGCCGAAGCGCAGCCCGACCACCAGGCTGACCAGCAGGATGTCCAGCACCGGGTAGGCCAGGTTGAGGGCCAGGCGCAGCGGTGAGCCGTCCTCGCCGGCTGCGATCCGGCCGAGCGCCAGGCTCCAGCTGAGGGTGAACAGCGAGCCGGCGATCAGCCAGCCGTCGAGCAGCAGGCAGAGCCAGCCGGCCGCCGTGCGCGGGTGCTGGGCGAGCACCAGGACGCCGGTGATGGCGAGCGGGGCGAACAGCAGGAAGGCGTACTCGGCGAGCGAGTCCCGGGGCAGCGGGGTGCGCACGACCAGCTCGTACCAGCCCCAGGTGCCGTTGCCGAAGGCGACCATGAGCGAGGAGAGGCCGAACAGCAGCCAGGCCGGGCGGGCGTGGCCACCGACCGTGCAGCCGTACACCAGGCAGGACAGCGCGGCCGCCAGGGCCGCCGCGGCCAGACCGAAGTCGCCCATGAAGACGGACAGTTGGTGCGATCCCCAGCCGGCGGCGGCGCCGGTCGCGTAGGCCACGCAGAGCGCGCCCAGGGCGAACCCGGGCAGCGTACGGCTCACCCCGGGCCGGTACAGCGGGCCGCGGCGGGCGGGTGCGGGCACGTCGGCGGCGGACGTGTCGGTGTGCGGTGCGTCCGGCCGTCCGGTTCCGGGCAGCACCGTTTCGGTGGAGCTCACTCGGCCTCTCCCCCTCCGGCCCGGGGCCTCGCGCCCCGGCCACGGGCCACCGGCCGCGCACCTGTCGGACGTACGCGGTGGCCTGGCGCCCCGTCAGGACGGTGGCCCAGGGGGTGGGCGGCCTGCCGGCCGCCGCACCGTACCGATGCTCCCAAAATGGACCCTACACCAATTCCGTCACTCAATGACACGCACACTCAACTTAGAGTAATGGCGAAAGGGTGGGGAAATGCCCCTGATTCCTACGGATCGGCCCGATTGGCGGCGGCGCGCGGGCAGGGGCTCACGCGGCGCGCACGGGAGCACGCGGCGGCGCCCGAACACCGGTGCCAGGGTGGACGATCCGTGCTGCCGGGGCGGACGGACAGCGGACCCGGACCGGCCGGGGCCGGTCCGGGTCCGTCGTGGCGCCCAGTTCAGTGGGGCCCTGCTCAGTGGAGTCCTGTTCAGCGGGGCCCTGTTCAGCGGCCCGAGGGGGCCAGGTCCTCCGGGAACAGCCGCAGCCGGTGCGCCAGTGCGGCCGCCTCGCCCCGGCCGCCGACCCCGAGCTTGCCGAGGATGTTGGAGACGTGCACGCTCGCGGTCTTCGGAGAGATGTACAGCTCCTCGGCGATCTGCCGGTTGGTCCAGCCGCGCGCGAGCAGCCGGAGCACGTCCCGCTCCCGGGGGGTGAGGTTGAAGGAGTCCCCGGCGGCCTGGGCCGGCACCGCGGCCGTCCCCCCGCCCGCCCGTCCGGCCGTCCGCCCGACCGGGGCGAGGCTCAGCCCGGCCCGCTCGGCCAGCGCGGCGATCTGCCCGCCGAGCAGCCGGTCGCCCCGGGCGGCCGCCAGTTCGGCCGCCTCGCGCAGCAGTTCGGCGGCGGCCTCGCGCCGGCCGGCCTGCACCTCGGCCTCGCCTGCCCGCAGCAGGGCGAGCGCCAGCGGGAACGGCAGGCCGGTCGGCCGCAGCGCCTCGACGGCGGCGGCCCACCCCTGCGGGGTGTCCGCGCCCTCGGCGCGGGCCAGTTCGGCCTCCAGCAGCCGGGCCCAGCCGTGGTGCAGCGGCGCCCGGGGCCGCAGTGCGGCGGCGGCCGCGGCGATCGCGGCCAGCGCCCCGGCCCGGCCCGCCTCGGCCTGCGGCAGGCCCCGGCTGTCCGCCTCCACCGCGGCGGCCTCGGTCAGCAGCGGGTAGACGTCGGACTCGTGGCCGAGCCGGCCGTCCTCCTCCAGCGCGGCGAGCAGTTCGGCCCGGGCCTCCAGCGGCCGGCCGCCGAGCGCCGCGAGCCGCACCGCCAGCCGGCTGATCGGCACGCTGTGCTGGACCTGGCCGACCCGGTTGGCCGACCGGGCCTGCGCCAGCATCGTCCCCGCGGTGGCCAGGTCCCCCTTGAGCAGGGCGAGTTCGCCGCGCATCCGGTCCAGGAACTCGGCGTGGGTGCCGGTCGGGCTGGCCGCCTCGTAGCCGACCAGCACCTCGGTGGCCTCCCGGGCCCGCCCGAGGTCGGCGAGCGCCTCGACCAGGTTGCCGGTCAGGATGGCGCCGATGTTGCGCAGCAGGCCGTTGCCGTTCGCGTACTCCAGGCCCTCCCGGGCCAGTCGGACCGCGTCCTCGGGGTGCCCGAGTCCGCGCTGCATGCTGGCCAGGTTGTTGATGCCGCGCAGCAGCAGGTCGGGTACGCCCAGCCGGCGGGCCCGTTCGACCGCCCCGGCGAGCTCGGCCAGCCCGCCCTCGGCGTCGCCCTGGACGTCGTAGCGCAGGCCGCCGAGGGTCATCCGGGCGTGCACCTCGACCGAGTGCGCGCCCACCTCCTCGGCGATCCGGATCGCCCGCTCGGCCAGCTCGATCGCCGCCGGGGTGGGCTTCTTGAGCATCGCCGTCCCGGCGCCGAGCGCGAGCACCTCGGCCTGGACCGCGGTCGGCGGCAGGTGCTCCACCAGCCGCAGCGCGTTCGCGATCTCCTCCTCGTCGCCGGAGCGGCGCAGACTGCCCAGCATCCGGGCCCGGTTGATCCGGAACCAGGCCGCGCGCACCGGGTGCTCGGCCTCGTCGACCAGCCGCAGCCCGCGCTTGGCCAGGCTCAGGCCGCGCTCGCGGTCGCCGCAGCGCCGGGCCGCGACCACCGCCTCGGCCAGCACGTCGACCAGCTGGATCCGGTCGCAGTCCCCGTCCGCGGTGCTGTGGTCGCAGGAGCCGGGCGGGTAGGTCTCGGCCCAGTCGTACGGGCGCAGGG
The DNA here is from genome assembly GCF_042896795.1 of Kitasatospora sp. NPDC001261. Classification (NCBI taxonomy): domain Bacteria; kingdom Bacillati; phylum Actinomycetota; class Actinomycetes; order Kitasatosporales; family Streptomycetaceae; genus Kitasatospora; species Kitasatospora sp. NPDC001261. Next base: position 242,383 of record NZ_JBIAXP010000010.1, on the reverse strand, counting down.
TGTGCGCCAGCACCTCCTCGGAGACCAGGTCCCACAGCTCCAGGGCGCGTTCCAGCATGCCGAGCTGCTCGGCGAAGGCGTTGCGGCGGCGGGCCGCGCGGGCGGCGTCCAGGGCCGTCGGCAGGGCGCGGGCCGGATCGTGCGCGTGATACCAGTAGTTGGCCAGCCGGGCGGCCAGCGCGTCACCGGGGACCAGCTGCGGCTGGGCCTCCACCGCGAGCGCGAACCTGCGGTTGATCCGGTGCCGTTCGCCGGGCAGCAGGTCGTCCGAGACCGCCTCGCGGACCAGCGCGTGGCGGAACCGGTAGCCCTCGCCCTCGCTGTCCGGGCGCAGGATGTTGGCGCCGACGGCCGCCCGCAGCGCCTCGATCAGCGCCTCCTCGTCGTCGTCCAGGACGGCGGCCAGCAGGGCGTGTTCGACGTGCGAGCCGCCCTCGGCGGCGATCCGCACCACCCGCTGGGCCTCCTCGTCCAGGCCCTCGACCCGTACCAGCAGGATGTCCCGCAGCGAGTCGGTCAGCCCGGCGCCGAAGCCGTCCTCGAAGGCGGTGGCCAGCTCCTCGACGAAGAACGGGTTCCCCTCCGAACGGCGGTGGATGCGGTCCACCAGCTGGCGGTCGGGGACGGTGGTGCCGAGGATGCCGGCCAGCTGGGCGGCCACCTCGCGGCGGTCGAACCGCGCCAGCTCCAGCCGCTGGACGGTGCGCAGCCGTTCGAGCTCGGCCAGGAAGGGGCGCAGCGGGTGCCGGCGGTGCAGGTCGTCGGTGCGGTAGGTGGCGACCAGCAGCACCCGGGAGCGGTGCAGGGTGCGCACCAGGAAGGCGAGCAGCTCGCGGGTGGAGCGGTCGGACCAGTGCAGGTCCTCGACGGCGAGGACGAGGGTACGCTCCGCGCCGAGCCGTTCGAACAACCTCGCGGTGTGCTCGAACAGCCGGGCCCGGCTGTACTCGTCGTTGGGTTCGCCGTCCACCTCGCCGAACTCGGAGAGCAGCAGGGCGAGATGGCTCTCGCTGCCGGCCGCGGCGGCCTCCAGTTCGGCGCCCAGCGAGCGGTGCAGCCGGCGCAGCGCGGCGGCCAGCGGCGCGTACGGCAGGCCCTCGGCGCCGACCTCCAGACAGCTGCCGAGCGAGGTGACCGCCCCCTGGGCGGCGGCCCGCTCCAGGAACTCCTCCAGCAGCCGGGTCTTGCCGACCCCCGCCTCACCGCCGATCAGGACGGACTGCGGGCTGCCGGTGCCCGCGCGGCGCAGCGCGTCGGTCAGCTCGGTGATCTCGCTTCCGCGGCCGACGAAGACGGGGCTGACCGATGTGTGCTGCATGGAGGCGAGCATGCCATAGCCGGTGGGGCCCGGCCGAGGGGTTATCTCCCCTGGCGAACGGGTCGAAGGGCCCGAACGCCCGGAGGGGGAGACGCTCACTCGCAGCGTCTCCCCCTCCGGAGTTCCTTCGGCACCGTCGTGGTGCCGCACCGTCAGCATTCGGGCCGACGCACGGGGCGCCGCTGGAAGCGGGCGGCCACCGGGCGCTGCCGCAGGCGGCGGGCCTCCTTGGCCTCGCGCACCAGGCGCTCGTGCTCGGCGCGGGCCACGAGCTCGTGGGCCTGTTGCTGGAAGGTCTGGTACTCGATCATTTCCGGTTCCCCCTCGGGTTTTCCACTGCGTCCTGCTGACAGGTAAGAGCTTCCTCCGCCAGTGGGGGGTGCCGCATCGGGAGCCTGCCGCATCTTCCGGGGCCCGGATGCCTTAGATCGGGCGCAGATCGGGCGCCAGAGAAGGTTTAAGGCCCCGCCTCACCCAGATACATAGGTGAGGCGGGGCCTTAGGCCTTACTTAGAGGGCCTTAGATGCCTTAGACGCCTTAGGAAGGAAGGGCTGACGACCTAGGCTGCGCCCAGACGCTCCAGGATCAGGTCCTTCACGCGGGCGGCGTCGGCCTGGCCGCGGGTGGCCTTCATGACCGCGCCGACCAGCGCGCCCACGGCCTGGACCTTGCCGTCGCGGATCTTGGCGGCGATCCCCTCGTTCTCGGCGATGGCCTGGTCGACGGCGGCACCCAGCGCGGAGTCGTCCGAGACCACGGCCAGGCCGCGCTTCTCGACGATCGCGTCCGGCTCGCCCTCGCCGGCCAGCACGGCCTCGATGACCTGGCGGGCCAGCTTGTCGTTCAGCTTGCCCTCGGCGACCAGCGCGGCGACCCGGGCGACCTGCGCCGGGGTGATCGGCTGCTCGCTCAGCTCGGTGCCGGTCTCGTTGGCGCGGCGCGCCAGCTCGCCCATCCACCACTTGCGGGCCTGGTCGGCCGGGGCACCGGCCGCGATGGTCTCCTGGATCGGGCCCACCGCACCGGCGTTGAGCACCGACTGCATGTCCTTGTCGGACAGGTCCCACTCGGCCTGGAGCCGGGCGCGGCGCACCCGCGGCAGCTCGGGCAGGGCGGCGCGCAGCTCCTCGACCCACGCGCGGGCGGGGGCCACCGGCACCAGGTCCGGCTCGGGGAAGTAGCGGTAGTCCTCGGCGTTGTCCTTGATCCGGCCCGAGGTGGTGGAGCCGTCCTCCTCGTGGAAGTGGCGGGTCTCCTGGACGATGGTGCCGCCGTCGGTCAGCACGGTGGCGTGGCGCCGGATCTCGAACCGGGCGGCCCGCTCCACGCTGCGCAGCGAGTTGACGTTCTTGGTCTCCGAGCGGGTGCCGAAGGTCTCGGTGCCGTTCGGGCGCAGCGACAGGTTGACGTCGCAGCGCATCTGGCCCTTGTCCATCCGGGCCTCGGAGACGTCGAGCGAGCGGATCACCTCGCGCAGCTCGGCGACGTACGCCTTGGCGACCTCGGGGGCGCGCTCGCCGGCGCCCTCGATCGGCTTGGTGACGATCTCGATCAGCGGGATGCCGGCCCGGTTGTAGTCGAGCAGCGAGTGGGTGGCGCCGTGGATGCGGCCGGTGGCCCCGCCGACGTGGCTGGACTTGCCGGTGTCCTCCTCCATGTGGGCGCGCTCGATCTCCACCCGGAAGGTCGAGCCGTCCTCCAGCTGCACGTCGAGGTAGCCGTTGAAGGCGATCGGCTCGTCGTACTGCGAGGTCTGGAAGTTCTTGGGCATGTCCGGGTAGAAGTAGTTCTTCCGCGCGAACCGGCACCACTCGGCGATCTCGCAGTTCAGCGCCAGGCCGATCTTGACCGCCGACTCCACGCCGACCGCGTTGACCACCGGCAGCGAACCCGGCAGGCCCAGGCAGGTCGGGCAGGTCTGGCTGTTCGGCTCGGCGCCCAGCTCGGTCGAGCAACCGCAGAACATCTTGGTCTTGGTACCCAGCTCGACGTGGACCTCAAGGCCCATCACCGGGTCGTACGACGCGAGAGCGTCCTCGTAGGAGACCAGGTTCATGACGCTCACAGCGTCCCTTCTCACTTGAAGCTTGGGAGGTACGGGCCCGGCCGCCGCGTCGCGCGGGGCCGGGCCTGGGCGCTTGACTCAGCTCAGCCCAGCAGCACGTCGTCGGAGCCCAGCTGACGCAGCTCGCGCACCAGCAGGGCGGTGCCGGTGACCAGCGCGGCCGCGCCGACCAGGGCGTTGACCAGCTTGAGGGTGTCGCTCTCCTCGCGGGCCTTGCGGACGTCCTTGACGACGGAGATCGCGCCGAACGCGCTGGTGCCGATGGACAGCCACAGGCCGGGCTTGGAGTGCTTGAAGCCCTTCAGCGAGCCGGAGCCCTTGGCCTTCTCGATCTTGCTCACAGTGCCGGTGCCTCCTCCAGCAGGGTGTGCCCCCACTTGTCGTTGAGTGCGGCCTCGACGGCGCCGCCCACGCGGTACAGGCGGTCGTCCGCCATCGCGGGTGCGATGATCTGGAGGCCGACCGGGAGATTGTCCTCCGGGGCCAGGCCGACCGGCAGCGACATGGCCGCGTTGCCCGCCAGGTTCGACGGAATCGTGCACAGGTCGGCCAGGTACATCGCCATCGGGTCGTCGGCGCGCTCGCCGATCGGGAAGGCGGTGGTCGGCGTGGTCGGCGAGACCAGGACGTCCACGCCCGCGAAGGCCGCGTCGAAGTCGCGCGAGATGAGCGTGCGGACCTTCTGGGCCGAGCCGTAGTAGGCGTCGTAGTAGCCCGAGGACAGCGCGTAGGTGCCCAGGATGATGCGGCGCTTGACCTCGGGGCCGAAGCCGGCCTCGCGGGTCAGGGCGGTGACCTCCTCGGCCGAGCGGCTGCCGTCGTCGCCGACCCGCAGGCCGTAGCGCATCGCGTCGAAGCGGGCCAGGTTGGAGGAGCACTCGCTGGGCGCGATCAGGTAGTACGCCGGCAGCGCCAGGGTGAACGACGGGCAGGAGACCTCGACGACCTCGGCGCCCAGCTCGCGCAGCAGCTCCACCGACTCGTCGAAGCGCTGCATCACGCCGGCCTGGTAGCCCTCGCCGGCGAACTCCTTGACGACGCCGATCCGCATGCCGCGGATGTCGCGCATCTTCGCGGCCTCGACGACGGCCGGGACGGGCGCGTCGATCGAGGTGGAGTCCAGCGGGTCGTGGCCGGCGATGGCCTCGTGCAGCAGGGCCGCGTCCAGCACGGTGCGGGCGCACGGGCCGCCCTGGTCCAGGCTGCTGGAGAAGGCGACCAGGCCGTAGCGGGACACCGAGCCGTAGGTCGGCTTGACGCCGACGGTGCCGGTGACGGCGCCGGGCTGGCGGATCGAGCCGCCGGTGTCGGTGCCGATCGCCAGCGGGGCCTCGAAGGCGGCCAGCGCGGCGGCCGAACCGCCGCCGGAGCCGCCGGGGATGCGGGAGAGGTCCCACGGGTTGCCGGTCGCGCCGTACGCGGAGTTCTCGGTGGAGGAGCCCATCGCGAACTCGTCCATGTTGGTCTTGCCGAGGATGACCACGTCAGCGTCCTTGAGACGGCTGGTCAGCGTGGCGTCGTACGGCGGGATCCAGCCCTCGAGCATCTTCGAACCACAGGTGGTCGGGATGCCCTTGGTGGTGAAGACGTCCTTGAGCGCGAGCGGGACGCCGGCCAGCGGGCCCAGCTCCTCGCCCTTGGCGCGCTTGTCGTCCACGGCCTTGGCCGCGGCCAGCGCGCCCTCGGTGTCGACGTGCAGGAAGGCGTTGACCTTCTTGTCGACGGCTCCGATGCGGTCCAGGTGGGCCTGCGCGACCTCGACGGCGGACACCTCGCCCTTGGCGATGGCGCTCGCGGTCTCGGCGGCGGTGTAGCGGATCAGCTCGGTCATATCGGTCAGTCCTCCCCGAGGATCTGCGGCACACGGAAACGCTGCTCCTCGGAGGCGGGGGCGCCGGACAGCGCCTGCTCCGGGGTGAGCGACGGCCGCACCTCGTCCGCGCGCATGACGTTGGTCAGCGGCAGCGGGTGGGAGGTCGGCGGGACGTCCTGTCCGGCGACCTCGGAAACGCGGGCGACCGCGCCGATGATCACGTCGAGCTGCTCGGCGAAGTGGTCCAGCTCTTCGGGCTTCAGCTCAAGACGCGACAGCCGGGCGAGGTGGGCGACCTCCTCGCGCGTGATGCCAGGCATGCAGCGATCCTCAGGGTGAGTTCTGGTGAGACCCGGCGGTGCCTTGCGGGCGGAGCCGGGCCCGGGCAGGAGCAGCCGGGTTCGGCGCTCCGTCCTCGTGGTCTTTGGACCCCATCCTATGGGGCCCGTCCCCTACCCCGGCCAACGAGTGATCCGCGGCGGCCGTCGCCGGCGCCCGTCACGCGGGTCGCCGACACCTGTCGCGGCCGTCGCCGGTACCCGTCACGGCCCGACGGCGGCGTCCGACGGGCTACTGCGGCCGGGTGCGGGCCCAGCCCTGCGGCTTGATCTCCCGGTGCGCGGCCTGCACCACCTGGGCCACCGGCGGCAGCGTGGGCGGGATGACCGGCGGCCGGACCGGCGGGAGCGTCGTCGGCGGCAGTGCCGGCGGCCTGGCCGCCGGGCCGATCGGCTTGGCGCCCTGGGCCGGCTGGAAGCCGGCGTGCAGCTGGGGCGGCAGGCCGAGCCGCTCCACCGGCGGGGCGCCGGTGCGGTGCACCCGCAGCCAGGCGGTGGCCTGCTCGGCCGGCAGCGCGGCCGACACCAGCCAGCCCTGGACGGCGTCCACGCCCATGCAGTGCAGCCGCTCCCAGGTCTCGTCGTCCTCGACGCCCTCGGCGACCACGGTCAGGCCCAGCGAGTGGGCGAGCTCCACCGAGCAGCGGACCACCGCCGCGTCGTGGTCGTCGGCGACCATCCGGGAGACGAAGGAGCGGTCGATCTTCAGCTCGCCGACCGGCAGGCTGCGCAGCCGCACCAGCGAGGAGTGCCCGGTGCCGAAGTCGTCCAGGGACATCCCGACGCCGTAGCCGCGCAGTTCGGCCAGGGTGTCGGCGGCCCGCCGGGAGTCGTCCAGCAGCAGCCGCTCGGTGATCTCCAGCTGGAGCGCGTGGGCCGGCACCTGGTGGCGGACGAGGTGGCCGGCCACCCGCTGGGCGAAGCCGGGGTTGAGCACGTCGCGCGGCGAGACGTTGACCGCGACCTGCACCTGGAGGCCCTGCTCGCGCCAGTAGGCGAGCTGGCCGACGGCCGCCTCCAGCACGTAGTCGGTGAGCCGCGGCATCAGGCCGCTGGACTCGGCGAGCCCGACGAACTCGTCCGGCGAGACCTTCCCCTGGCCGGGCCGCTCCCAGCGCAGCAGCGCCTCCAGGCCGACCACCCGGCCGTCGAAGGCCACCTTCGGCTGGTAGTGCAGCTGCACCTCGCCGGTCTCCAGCGCCCGGCGCAGGTCCCCCAACAGCCCGATCCGGTACGGCGTGTCGGCGTCCTGGGTCTCGTCGTACTGGGCGACGCCGCAGCAGCCGCGCTGGGCGTGGCCCATCGCGACGTCGGCCCGGCGCAGCAGCGACTCGGCGTCCTGGGCGTGCTGCGGGTAGACGCAGACGCCGCCGCTGGCCTCCAGGACGAGCAGCAGCCCGTCCAGCCGGATCGGGGCGGCCAGTTCGGCGATCAGCGCCTTGGCGACCCGCTCCAGGCTGTCCGGGCAGTTGATGCCGGGCAGCAGGACGGCGAACTCGTCGCCGCCCATCCGGGCCACCATCGGGCGGCCGCGGCGGTAGTGCCGGGGCAGGCCGGCGAAGACGTCGTCGATGGACTCCCGGGTGGCGCTGCCGGCCGGGCCGCCGGAGCGCAGGGCCCGGTGCAGCCGGCGGGCGATGTGAACCAGCAGCCGGTCGCCGGCCGTATGACCGAGTGTGTCGTTGAGCGATCGGAAGCGATCGAGGTCGAGCAGGATGAGACCGACGCTGTACCCCTGCTCACACTCCGCAATCGCCTCCTGGGCGGCCAGCAGCAGGGCCTGACGGTTCGGCAGATCCGTCAGCGGGTCGGTCAGTTGGTCGCGGGCGCGGTCCCGGGCGATCCGCCAGGCCGCCACCAGCACCGCCAGGGGCACGGCGAACAGCGGCAGCAACTCGGGTTCGTACCGGTAGACCAGGACGGCCAGCGGGATGAGCGGCGCGGCTCCGGCCAGCAGCACGCCGAGCAGCAGGACCGCACCCGCCACCCCCTGCGGCGGGCGTGTGGGCGCACCGCCGGTCGTACGATCCATAAGCCCTGTCCTCCGTCGGGCCCGCCCCGTCAGGCCGCCTTACGGTGAGGCACCGTGCCGGTACCGACAGCTGCCGGGCATGGAGCGACCCCGTGGAACTCCGGTCCAGCCGGCGCCCCCACCCCTGCTGACACTCTGTTGCGCTCCAGGGTATGCCGGGGTCCACCCGGTGGGCAGACTTTCGGACAACCGGAAACGCGCCACCGCGCCCGGGTGCCGCACAGTGACACAATGCCCGCTTTCACGGTGCGGCACCCGGTGACGTTGCATCAGGACGATAACAACACCGATCCGGTCATCAGCCGATCGGGGCGGCTCCGGATCAGTCCTCGACAGTCTCCCCCGCTGCCTCTCCGGCCTCCTCGGGCTCCGGAAGCCCCAGGTGGGCGCGGGCGGCGGACGGTCCGTCGGCGAGCAGGACGGTGAACCCGGCGTCGTCCAGGACCGGCAGGCCGAGCTGAACAGCCTTGTCGTACTTGGACCCTGGGTTGTCACCGGCGACCACAAAATCGGTCTTTTTCGAAACCGAACCGGTCACCTTCGCTCCGCGCGAGGTCAGCGCCTCCTTGGCGCCGTCCCGGGTGTGGCCGGCCAGCGTGCCCGTCACCACCACGGTCAGCCCCTCCAGCGGGCGCTCCGCCTCTTCCTCGTCCGCGAACTCCTCGGTGAAGCGGACGCCGTCCGCCTCCCAGTTCCGGAGGACCTCCTTGTGCCACTCCTCCGCGTACCACTCCTGGATCGAGCGGGCGATCGTCGGACCGACCCCCTCGACGGCCGCCAGCTGCTCCTCGCTCGCCTCGAAGATCTTCGTCAGGTCGCGGAACTCCCGGGCCAGCGCCTGCGCGGCGACCGGGCCGACGTGCCGGATCGACAGACCGTTGACGAACCGCCACAGCGGCCGCTGCTTCGCCGCCTCCAGGTTGTCGATCAGGGCCTGCAGCGACTTCTTCGGCTCGCCCTTGGTGGTGGCGAAGAAGAAGACCTCCTTCTCCTTGCCCGTCTTGTCGTCCAGCTTCGGCATGCCCGTCTTCGGGTCCCGGACCAGCACCTTGATCGGCAGCAGCTTCTCCCGCGTCAGCCGGAAGATGTCGGCCTCGTTGCGCACCGGCGCCTCGGCCGGCTCCAGCGGCTGGGTCAGCGCGGTGGCCGCGACGTAGCCCAGCCCCTCCACGTCCAGGCACTGCCGCCCGCCGAGGAAGGCGATCCGCTCCCGGATCTGGGCCGGGCAGCGCTCCGCGTTCGGGCAGCGCAGATCGATGTCCCCCTCGGCCATCGGCCGCAGCTCACTGCCGCACTCCGGGCAGTGCGAGGGCATCACGAAGGCCTGCTCGGTGCCGTCCCGCAGGTCGTACACCGGGCCGAGGATCTCCGGGATGACGTCGCCCGCCTTGCGCAGCACCACGGTGTCCCCGAGCAGCACGTCCTTGGCCTTGACGATCTCCTGGTTGTGCAGCGTCGCGTACTGCACCATCGAGCCGGCCACCTTCACCGGCTCGGCCAGCACCGCGTACGGGGTGGCCCGGCCGGTGCGGCCGATGCCGACCTTGATCTCCGCCAGCCGGCCGGTGACCTCCTCCGGCGGGTACTTCCAGGCGATCGCCCAGCGCGGCGACTTGGAGGTGGCGCCGAGCCGGCCCTGCAGGGCGATCTCGTCCACCTTCACCACGACGCCGTCGATCTCGTGCTCGACCGAGTGCCGCTGCTCGCCGAAGTGCTTGATGAACGCCCGCACCTCGGCGAGCGTCCCCACCACCCTGTTGTGCCGGGCCGTCGGCAGACCCCAGTCGTGCAGCAGCCGGTAGGCGTGCGACTGGTTGTCGATGTCGAAGCCGACCCGGGCGCCGATGCCGTGCACCACCATGTGCAGCGGGCGGGAGGCGGTGACGTGCGGGTCCTTCTGGCGCAGCGAACCGGCGGCGGCGTTGCGGGGGTTCATGAACAGCCGGATCATCGCCCGGGGCCGCTTGCCCTCCCTGGCGCGCTCCTCGTTCTCCTGCCGGCGCCGCTCGTTCTCCTCCGCGAAGGAGGCGTTGAGCGCGTCGAACTCCTCCGTCGGGAAGTAGACCTCGCCGCGGATCTCCACCAGCTCCGGGACGTTCTCGCCCTTGAGCCGGTGCGGGATCTCCTTGATGGTGCGGACGTTCGCGGTGATGTCCTCGCCGACCCGGCCGTCGCCGCGCGTCGCCGCCTGCGTCAACTGCCCGTTCTCGTAGGTGAGGTTGACGGCCAGGCCGTCCACCTTCAGCTCGCACAGGTAGTGGTAGTCGATGCCGTGCAGCTCGGTGGCGACCCGCTCCGCCCAGGCCGCCAGCTCCTCGTCGTCCATCGCGTTGTCCAGGCTGAGCAGCCGCTCACGGTGCTCGACCTCGGCGAACAGCACGGTGGGGGCGCCGCCGACCCGCTGCGTCGGCGAGTCCGGGGTGACCAGGGCCGGGTGCTCGGCCTCGATCCCCTCCAGCTCCCGCATCAGCACGTCGAACTCGGCGTCGCTGACGACCGGCGCGTCCTGCTCGTAGTACCGGGCCCGGTGGTCGGTGATCTCCGCCGCCAGCTCGGCGTGCCGCCTGCGCACCTCCGCCGGGACGTCCTCCCAGCCCTCGACAGCCGTCACCGCAAGCCCTCCTACGTTCTCATTCCGGGTTGTCCACCAGGCTCTGTGCCGCCCGCGCCGCGGACGACAGCGCCCTGCGCGCGTACGCCGGGGAGGCCCCGGCCAGCCCGCAGGTCGGCGTCACCAGCACGCGACGGCCCAGCAGCTCCGGGGCGAACCCGAGCCTGCGCCACAAGGTCCTGACACCCTGGACACTACCGGCAGGGTCGGACACTGCCTGGTCAGTGGCGGGGACGACACCAGCGAGGATCATCGTGCCGCCCTCCACCGCCTCGCCGAGGTCGTCGTCCTGGCGCTCGGTGAGGAGGGAGAAGTCCAGCGAGATCCCGGCGACCCCGGCCCGGCGCAGCAGCGGGACCGGGACGTCCGGCGCGCAGGAGTGCACGACGACCGGCGCGTCCAGGCTCCCGACCACCTCGCGCAGCACCTCCTCGGCGACCTGCCGGTCGACCGAGCGCAGCCGCTGGAAACCGCTCGCGGTCTTCACCGACCCCGACAGCACGGCCGGCAGCGAGGGCTCGTCGAGCTGGAGGACCACCTCCGCGCCGGGCACCCGCCTGCGGACGTCCGCGAGGTGGCGGCGCAGGCCCTCGGTCAGCGAGCCGGCGATGTCCCGGCAGGCACCGGGGTCGGAGAGCGCCTTCTCCCCGTGCTTGAGCTCGATGCTCGCCGCCAGCGTCCACGGGCCGACGGCCTGGACCTTGACCGCCCCCTGGTAGCCCTGGGTGAACTCCTCCAGCGCGTCCAGGTCCTCGCCGAGCCAGGAATGGGCGCGCCGGGTGTCTCGGCCCGGACGGTCGGTGAACCGCCAGCCGCTCGGCTCGGTCTGCGCGAACAGCTCGACCAGCAGGCCGGCGCCGCGGCCGATCATGTCCGCGCCCGGCCCGCGCGCGGGCAGCTCGGGCAGGAACGGCAGGTGCTCCAGTGCCCCGGTGGAGGTCTTGGCGGCCTCCCGGGCGTCGGTACCGGGCAGCGAACCGACACCGGTGGCGGCGCCACGCAGGTCGGGGAAGGGATGTGGGGTGCTCACCCGCCCGAGCCTACTCAGCCGGACGGCCCCGGCGCCGAGCACGGGGCTCGGCGCCGGGGCCGTCGGGGTGGGGCGGGGTCAGTACGACTGGTAGCCGAACAGGTCGACGATCAGGTGCAGCGGAGCACCGCTCGCGTTGTAGAACGACACCTTGCCGTCCTTGACCGGGACGACCACCTGGTTGGCGATGGTCTCGCCGGGCAGGAAGTTCAGGTTCGAGGCGTTCGGCGCCACGTCACCGTGCGGGTAGACGGTGAGGTGCCCGTCGGTGCCCGGCTCGGTGACCGTCACGTTCAGGGTCAGCGCGGTGACGTTCGACATGTAGGAGAGCGGGATGTCCAGTGTGCCCCACGCCGGGACGGTACCCGCAGGACGATCGCTCTCCTCCCAGTGGGTGTTCTCCCGGGTGTCGACCAGTCGCTGGGGACCGACAGCGCGGTAGCTGACCTTGCCCTCAGCGGTGTAGTAGCCCGCGAGGTCGGCGATCAGGTGCACGGTGCCGCCGGAGGCGTTGTAGAACGAGACCTTGCCGTCCTTCACCGGCACCGTCACCAGGTTCGGGATCGTGCGCCCGGCCGTCCAGTTGAGGTTGGAGGCGCCCGGCGCCTTGTCCCCGTGCGGGTAGACGGTCAGGTGCCCGTCCTGCTCCGGGTCGGTGACCGTCACGTTCATCGTGACGGCGGTGACACCGGTCGCCGGGACGCCCGCGACGGCGGTGACCGGCAGGTCCACGGTGCCCCAGGCCGGAACCGCCTGGGCCGACGGGACGCCGATCGGCGCACGAGTGTCCAGCAGCCGGTTCGGGCCCTCGGCGTGGAACAGCGAACCCTTGGTGCCGTAGTAGCCCGCGAGGTCCGCGATCAGGTGCACCGTGCCACCGGAGACATTCTGGAACGACACCTTGCCGTCCTTCACCGGCACCGTCACCAGGTTCGGAATCGTCCTCCCCGCAGCCCAGTTCAGGTTCGACGAGTTCGGCGCCGCGTCACCGTGCGGGTAGACGGTCAGGTGCCCGGCCTCCTGCGGGTCGGTCACCGTCACGTTCATCGTCACCGCCGTCACCCCTAACGCCGGAACCCCTGCCACACCCGCGACCTGCAGGTCCACCGTTCCACCAGCCGGCACGGCCTGTGCCGCCGGGACGCCGATCGGCTGGCGGGTGTCCAGCAGCCGGGTCGGACCAGCCGGGGTGAAGGCACTACCCACGTCCAGGTTCTCGTAGGCGCCACGGTCCCGGATCCCGCTGCCGGTACCGGTGTTGGCCACCGTCACGTCGTCCACCGCGGAGTAGCCCGCACTGTCGGTCGGCAGCATGCCGGGAGCGTTCTCGTCCGCCGAGTCGACCGTGTGGTCCAGCGGCGCGTCCGGGCCCTTCTGGATCCCGAACGACTGGGCCACGAAGTCGTGCACACCCTGGCTCGTAGCGGCAGTGAACGCCTGCTGGGTGACATAGGCAGTACCGGCCCAGCTGTAGGCCGCACCATCGCTGCGAGAGTCGACCACGTTGTAGTCGACCTTCGTCCCGGCGGTCGCCGCCTGCGCGACGGAGATCCCCGTGGCGTTGGTGGCACTGGCCCCGCAGGACTTTTCGCCATCTGCGGAGGTATCCACCACGTTGTTCTCGACCACCGCACCCGTCGAGGTGCCGTCCAGCACGATCCCGGCGAAGCAGCTCGTGGCCACCGTGTTGCTCACCACGACAGTGTTCGGCGCGTCCTTGACCAGGATGCCGCTCCTGTTGTCCGGGACGTTGGGCGACAGCACGTTGGTAGTCAGCACCGTTCCGGTGGAACCTCCGTCCACCAGAATCGCTGGGCCTGCCGTCATGACGTGGGCGCGCCCGACCACCACCTTGTCGGACCCACCGGTGATCCGAACGCCGGTGCCGCCGGAGATGGTCACGTTGTCGAACACCACGTCCCGGGCGCCGTCCACCACGATCGACGGCTTCTGTTGGCCTGGCATCATCAGCAGGTTCTCAAAGCGGACGTGCTGGGCACCTGTGACGAAGAAGCCGTTGATCGGCTTGGCCCACGTGCCGATCTGGACGCCGACGCCTGGGCTGAGGTCGTTCTTCATCTCTCGGAAGGTGATCGGCGCCTCTGCGGTGCCCGACCGGGTGACGGTCAGGTCCTCGTTGTAGATGCCGTCCGCGATGGCCACCGTCTGGCCCGGCTGGACGGCGGCCGCCGCCGCGCCGATGGTGCAGTACGGGGCCGACTGGGTGCCGCTGCCGCCGTCGGTGCAGTTCGCGCCCGCGGCGTTGTTGACGTAGAGCGTGCTGCCGGCCGCGGCCGCGCCGCTCGCGGAGACGGCCGGCAGGCCGACCGCCCCGAGCAGCGTCACGCCGGCGGCGAGAGCTGTACGGAATCTGGAAATGGGAACCCCCCAGGGCACTTTGAAACACTTGTGACGCATTTCGACCCCCCGGCGTCGGGAATAGATCGTCCGGAGAGCGTCCGGATCATTCCACGGCGCGGGAACCGGCGCCAAGGAGGTTTCCGCGAACCTCCGGACCGGACGGCGACGGCCCCCGGGACCGGGCACGGGGCCTGGTTCCGGGGGCCGTTCGTACGGAGCGGGGTCAGTACGCCTGGTAGCCGAACCTGTCGACCACGAGGTGCAGCGGGGCGCCGCTGGCGTTGTGGAAGGAGACCTTGCCCTTGCTGACCGGGACGACCACCTGGTTGGCGACGGTCTCCCCGGGCAGGAAGTTGAGGTTGGAGGCGTTGGGCACCGTGTCGCCCTGGGGGTAGACGGTGAGGTGGCCCTCGGCGCCGGGCTCGACGGCCGTGACGTTCAGGGTCATTCCGGCGAGGTAGGGGTAGTTCACGAGGTCGAGGGTGAGGGTGCCCCAGGCCGGGACGGGTGCGCTGCCGCCCGGCTGGACGCGGGTGTCCAGGAGCCGCTCGGGGCCATCGGGGTGGTAGCTGATCCTGCCCTCGGCGGTGTGGTAGCCGGCCAGGTCGGCGATCAGGTGCACGGTGCCGCCGGAGGCGTTGTAGAAGGACACCCTGCCGTCCTTCACCGGGACGGTCACCAGGTTCGGGGTGGTCCGGCCGGCCGTCCAGTTGAGGTTGGAGGCGTTCGGGCGCTGGTCGCCGTGCGGGTGGACGGTGAGGTGGCCGTCGGCCTGCGGCTCGGTGACCGTGACGTTCATCGTCACGGCGGTGACGCCTTCGGCCGGGACGCCCGCGAGGCCCGCGACCGGGAGGTCGACGGTGCCCCAGGCGGGCACGGCCGCCGCCGACGGCACGCCGATCGGCGCCCGGGTGTCCAGCAGCCGGGTCGGGCCCTGCGGGTGGAACAGCGAGCCCTTGGGGCTGTAGTAGCCGGCGAGGTCGGCGATCAGGTGCACGGTGCCGCCGGAGGAGTTGTAGAACGACACCGTGCCGTCCTTCACCGGCACCGTCACCAGGTTGGCGACGGTGCGCCCGGCCGTCCAGTTCAGGGCGGAGGTGTCCCACGGGCGGCTGCCGTGCGGGTAGACCCGCAGGTGGCCGTCGACGCCCGGCTCGGTGACCGTGACGTTCATCGTCACGGCGGTGACGCCTTCGGCCGGGACGCCCGCGAGGCCCGCGACCGGGAGGTCGACGGTGCCCCAGGCGGGCACGGCCGCCGCCGACGGCACGCCGATCGGCGCCCGGGTGTCCAGCAGCCGGGTCGGGCCGGCCGGGGTGAACGCGCTGCCGACGAAGGAGCGTTCGGTCGCGCCGCGGTCGCGGGTGCCGCTGCCCGTACCGGTGTTGGGCACCGTCGGGTCGTCGACGGGCGCCCTGCCCTCGGAGTCGGTCGGGAGCATGCCCGGGGCGTTCTCGTCCGCCGAGTCGACCTTGGGGTCGGCCGGCGCGTCCGGGCCCCGGTCCACCAGGCTGGGCGCCACGATGTCGTGCTCCCCCTGGCCGGTGGCCGCGGTGAAGGCCTCCTGCGAGGTGTACGGGCCGCCGGCCCAGCTGTAGGCCGGGCCGCCGCTGCGCGGGTCGACCACGTTGTAGTCGACCTTGCTGCCGGCGGTGGCGTCCGGCCCGACGGTGATGCCGATGGCGTCGGCGGACCTGGCGCCGCAGGCCCGCGGGCCGTTCGCGCTGTTCACCACGTTGTTCTCGACCACGGCGCCGGCCGAGCCGCCGTCCAGCACGATGCTCCGGGAGCAGGGCGCGTTGACGGTGTTGGCCACCACCACGGTGTTCGGGGCGTCCTTCACCACGATGCCGGGCACGGTCCCGGGTCCGGACCCGGGCTTGTACACCTGGTTGGTGGTCACGACCGTGCCGGTGGAGCCGCCGTCCACGGTGACCGCCGGGTCCTGGTAGGAGCCGATCCTGCCGCGCGCGAAGCGCACGTCGGCGGAGCCGTTGGTGACGTGCAGGGTGGCTCCCTCGGCGATGGTCACCTGGTCGAAGGAGACGTCGCGGGCCCCGTCCACCAGGAGGGTGCTCTTCGGGGCCGCGGTGAGGTAGAGGTTCTCGAAGCGCAGGTGGTCGGCGCCCCGGACGACGAACCCGTTGACGGGAGTCTTCTGGTCGCCGATCATCGGGCCCGAGCCCCCTGGGCCGGTGACGCCGCGGACGGTGATCGGCGCCCCGGCGGTGCCCGACCGGGTGAAGGTCAGGTCCTCGGGGTACGTGCCCTCGCCGATCTCGACCGTCTGGCCCGGCTGGACGGCGGCCAGCGCCGGAGCGATGGTGCAGTACGGCGCCGACTCGGTGCCGGTGCCGCTGTTGGTGCAGCCGGTCGTGCGGTGGACGTGGAGGGTGGTGCCCGCCGCGGCCGCGCCGCCCGCGGAGACGGCCGGCAGGCCGACCGTCCCGAGCAGCGTCGCACCGACGACGAGAGCCGTGCGGATTCTGGACAAAAGGAGCCCCCCTGGGCGCTGTTGAGCTTTGGTGACGCTTTTGCCCTCGCTTGATCCGTCCTTGATCGACTTGAGGGCGGAGCGGATCATTCCACAGTCGAACGGTCGTGTCAGTACGTCGCACGGGCCGCCGCCGTACGCGAACGGCCCCCGGAACCGAGCGCGGGGCTCGGTTCCGGGGGCCGTTTTCCTACGGGACGGGGTCAGTACGCCTGGTAGCCGAACTCGTCGACCACGAGGTGCAGCGGAGCACCGCTCGCGTTGTAGAACGACACCTTGCCGTCCTTGACCGGGACGACCACCTGGTTGGGGATCGTCTCGCCCGGCAGGAAGTTCAGGTTCGAGGCGTTCGGCGCCGCGTCCCCGTGCGGGTAGACGGTCAGGTGCCCGTCGGTGCCCGGCTCGGTGACCGTCACGTTCAGGGTCACCGCCGCGACGGCCGGACCGTACGGGATCGGCAGGTCGAGGGTGCCCCAGGCCGGGACGGCCGGTGTCCGGAAGCCCGGGTCGCGGGTGTCCATCCAGCGCTGGGGGCCGTCGGGGTGGTAGCTGACCCTGCCTTCGGCGGTGTAGTAGCCGGCGAGGTCGGCGATCAGGTGCACGGTGCCGCCCGAGGCGTTCTGGAAGGACACCTTGCCGTCCTTCACCGGCACCGTGACCAGGTTCGGAATCGTCCTCCCGGCAGGCCAGTTGAGGTTGGAGGCGGTCGGCGTCGCGTCCCCGTGCGGATAGACGGTGAGGTGCCCGTCGGCCTGCGGCTCGGTCACCGTCACGTTCATCGTCACCGCCGTCACCCCGGACGCCGGGACCCCGGCCACCGCGGTGACGGGCAGGTCCACGGTGCCGTACGCCGGAACGGCCTGCACCGCCGGGACTCCGATGGGCGCGCGGGTGTCCAGCAGCCGGGTCGGGCCCTGGGCGTGGAACAGCGAACCCTTGGGGCTGTAGTAGCCCGCGAGGTCGGCGATCAGGTGCACGGTGCCGCCCGAGGCGTTCTGGAACGACACCTTGCCGTCCTTGACCGGCACCGTCACCAGGTTCGGAATCGTCCTCCCGGCAGACCAGTTGAGGTTGGAGGCGGTCGGCGTCGCGTCCCCGTGCGGATAGACGGTCAGGTGCCCGTCGGCCTGCGGCTCGGTCACCGTCACGTTCATCGTCACCGCCGTCACCCCGGACGCCGGGACCCCGGCCACCCCGGTGACGGGCAGGTCCACGGTCCCCCCGGCGGGGACGGGCTGCGCCGCCGGCACGCCGATCGGCTGGCGGGTGTCCAGCAGCCGGGTCGGGCCCGCCGGGGTGAAGGCGCTGCCGACATCCGCGTTCTCGTAGGCGCCGCGGTCGCGGAAGCCGCTGCCCGTACCGGTGTTGGGGACCTTGGGGTCGTCCACCGCGGCGACGCCGCCGATGGCGGTCGGCAGCATGCCCGGGGCGTTCTCGTCCGCCGAGTCGGTCACGTGGTCCGGCGGCGCGTCCGGACCCTTCTGGATCGACGACGGCGCGACGAAGTCGTGTACGCCCTGGCCGGTGGCCGCGGTGAAGGACGGCTGGTCGCCGTACGCCGTCCCGGCCCAGCTGTAGGCCGCGCCGCCGCTGCGCGGGTCGACCACGTTGTAGTCGACCTTGGTGCCCGCGACGGCGTTCGGGCCGACGGTGATCCCGGTCGCGCGGGCGGTCTGGTCGCGGCACGGGTTCATGCCGTACAGGGAGGTGTTCACCAGGTTGTTCTCGACCACCGCGCCGGTCGAGGTGCCGTCCAGCACGATCCCGGCGAAGCAGGACGAGTTGACGTTGTTGGCCACCACGACGGTGTTCGGCGCGTCCTTGACCAGGACCCCGGTCATGTCGGGCCCGGCGTAGGGCATGAGCGCGTTGGTGGTGACGACCGTCCCGGTGGAGCCGCCGTCCACGGTGACCGCCGGGCCCCGCACCCTTCCGACGTCGCCGTGTCCGAGGAGCACCCGCTCGGAGCCGTTGGTGACGTGGATGCCGGTTCCACCGGTGAGGTAGGCGTTGTCGAAGGAGACGTCACGGGCGCCGTCCACCAGCACGGCCGCCTTCTGGGGGACCGCCGCGACGGTCAGGTTCTCGAACCGGACGTGCTCGGCGCCCCGGACGACGAACCCGTTGACGGGCCTGTCCCCCGTGCCGATCTTGGTGAGGCCGCCGCCGTTGTTCTCGTCGGGCGTCCTGCTGGCGCGGAAGGTGATCGGCGCCTCGGCGGTGCCCGACCGGGTGACGGTCACGTCCTCGATGTACGTACCGTCCGCGATGTCGACGGTCTGGCCCGGCTGGACGGCGGCCGCCGCCGCGCCGATGGTGCAGTACGGCGCCGACTGGGCGCCGCTGCCGCTGTCGGTGCAGTGCGCACCCGCGGCGTTGTCGACGTGGAGCGTGCCGCCCGCCGCGACCGCACTGCCCGCGGAGACGGCCGGCAGACCGACCGCCCCGAGCAGCGTCACGCCGACGACCAGCGCTGTACGGAATCTGGACACAGGAGCCCCCCGTGGGCAACTTGAAGCGTGGATGACGCTTTCGACCCCCCCGCCGTCCGGAGCCGGTCGGCTGGAAGGCGGAGCGGATCCTGCCACGGCCCGGGGCCCGTGCCAAGACGGATTTCACAGCTCGCGGAAACACGCGGACGGCCCCGGCGCCGAGCGGGGTGCTCGGCGCCGGGGCCGTCGGGGCGGGCGCGGTTGCGTGTACGGGTCAGTACGCCTGGTAGCCGAACAGGTCGACGATCAGGTGCAGCGGAGCACCGCTCGCGTTGTAGAACGAGACCCTGCCGTCCTTGACCGGGACG
>NZ_JBIAXP010000010.1:129942-223429 GCF_042896795.1 Kitasatospora sp. NPDC001261 | reverse complement strand
GAAGTTCAGGTTCGAGGCGTTCGG
Organism: Kitasatospora sp. NPDC001261; assembly: GCF_042896795.1. Lineage (NCBI taxonomy): Bacteria > Bacillati > Actinomycetota > Actinomycetes > Kitasatosporales > Streptomycetaceae > Kitasatospora > Kitasatospora sp. NPDC001261. The sequence goes on along the minus strand of NZ_JBIAXP010000010.1, from coordinate 223,405 downwards.
CGCCGCGTCACCGTGCGGGTAGACGGTCAGGTGCCCGTCGGTGCCCGGCTCGGTGACCGTCACGTTCAGGGTCACCGCAGCGGCGTTCGGGATCTCGCCGACCGGGACGTCCACCGTGCCCCAGGCCGGGACGGTGGCCGCCGGGCGGACGCCCGACTCCCAGTAGGTGTCCTGGCGGGTGTCGAGGACCCGGATCGGGCCGGCCGGGCGGTAGCTGACCTTGCCCTCGGTGGCGTAGTAGCCGGCCAGGTCGGCGATCAGGTGCACGGTACCGCCGGAGACGTTCTGGAAGGACACCTTGCCGTCCTTCACCGGCACCGTCACCAGGTTCGGAATCGTCCGCCCGGCCGTCCAGTTGAGGTTCGACGCGTTCGGTGCCTTGTCACCGTGCGGGAAGACGGTGAGGTGGCCGTCGGTCTGCGGCTCGGTCACCGTCACGTTCATCGTCACCGCCGTCACGCCCGACGCCGGAACCCCGGCCACACCGGCCACCGGGAGGTCGACGGTGCCCCCGGCCGGAACCGCCTGCGCCGCCGGGACGCCGATCGGCGCCCGGGTGTCCAGCAGCCGGGTCGGGCCCTGGGCGTGGAACAGCGAACCCTTGGGGCTGTAGTAGCCCGCCAGGTCGGCGATCAGCTGCACCGTGCCGCCGGAGGCGTTGTAGAACGACACCTTCCCGTCCGTCACCGGAACCGTGACCAGGTTCGGGATCGTCCGCCCGGCGACCCAGTTCAGGTTCGACGAGTTGGGCGCCGCGTCACCGTGCGGGTACACGGTGAGGTGCCCGGCCTCCCGCGGGTCGGTGACCGTCACGTTCATCGTCACGGCGGTGACACCGGTCGCCGGGACCCCGGCCACGCCGGCCACCTGGAGGTCGACGGTGCCCCAGGCCGGGACGGGCTGCGCCGTCGGCACGCCGATCGGCTGACGGGTGTCCAGCAGCCGGGTCGGACCGGCCGGGGTGAAGGCGCTGCCGATGTCGAGCATCTCGTAGGCACCGCGGTCGCGGAAGCCGCTGCCCGTACCGGTGTTGGCGACCGTCGGGTCGTCCACCGGGGCCTGGCCGCCGCGGTCGGTCGGCAGCATGCCCGGGGCGGTCTCGTCCGCCGAGTCGATCCGGTGGTCGACCGGGGCGTCCGGGCCCTTCGGCACGTAGGTCAGGGCGACGAAGTCGTGCACGCCCTGGCCGGTGTTCGCGGTGAGCTGGTCCTGGGTGCCGAAGGGGGCGCCGGCCCAGCTGTAGGGCGCGCCGCCGCTGCGCGGGTCGATCAGGTTGTAGTCGACCTTGGTGCCCGCGGTGGCGTTCGCCCCGACGGTGATCCCGGTGGCGGCGGCCGGGGTGGCGCAGGCCGCGTTCTGGTTCTTCGCGGTGTTCACCACGTTGTTCTCGACCACCGCGCCGGTCGAGCCGCCGTCCAGCACGATCCCGGCGAAGCAGGACGAGGTGACGGTGTTGGCCACCACGACGGTGTTCGGCGCGTCCTTGACCAGGATCCCGGTCATGTCGGACACGTAGTTGGCCTGGACCACGTTGGTGGTCAGGACGGTCCCGGTGGAGCCGCCGTCGACCTGGAGCAGCGGGCCGGGCGCGTAGCTGAAGTCGCCGCGGGCCCAGGTGACCTTGTCGGAGGCGTCGGTGATCCGGACGCCGCCGCCCGAGGCCGCGATGTTCGTGAAGGAGACGTCGTGCCCGCCGTCGACCACGACGGCCGGACGCTGGTTGCTCAGCACCGTCAGGTTCTCGAAGCGCAGGTGGTCGGCGCCCTTGACCACGATGGCGCTGTCCGGGCGGTTCGGCGCCCCGCCGCTGAGCGAGGCGACGCCGCCCGACGAGTACTGCTGGGCCTGGCTGCGGAAGGTGATCGGGGCGTCGGCGGTGCCGGAGCGGGTCACGGTCACCGCGGTGTCGACGTAGGACCCGGCCGCGATCTCGACGGTCTGCCCCGGCTGGACGACCGCCGCGGCGGCCGCGACGTGGCAGAACGGCGCCGACTGGGCGCCGCTGCCGCTGTCGGTGCAGTTCGCACCCGCGGCGTTGTCGACGTAGAGCGTGCCGCCCGCCGCGGCCGCGCCGCTCGCGACGACGGCCGGCAGACCGACCGCCCCGAGCAGCGTCACGCCGGCGGCGAGGGCCGTACGGAGTCTGGAAATGGGATCCCCCTGGGCATTGTGCAGCGCTGATGACGCTTTCCGGCCCCCCTGTGTCCTGAACTGATCGGCTGGAGGGCGGAGCGGATCATTCCACAGCGGAAGGGGCCGCGCCAACGACAAATCCGCAGGCCACCGCACCGCACGCGAACGGCCCCGGAGTCGAGCGCGGGGGCTCGGCTCCGGGGCCGTCGGGGCGGGCGCGGGTGCGCGTACGGGTCAGTACGCCTGGTAGCCGAACAGGTCGACGATCAGGTGCAGCGGAGCACCGCTCGCGTTGTAGAACGAGACCCTGCCGTCCTTGACCGGGACGACCACCTGGTTGGGGATGGTCTCGCCGGGCAGGAAGTTCAGGTTCGAGGCGTTCGGCGCCGCGTCACCGTGCGGGTAGACGGTCAGGTGCCCGTCGGTGCCCGGCTCGGTGACCGTCACGTTCAGGGTCAGCGCGGTGACGTTGGGGATCTCGCCGACCGGGATCTCCACCGTGCCCCAGGCCGGGACGGTGCCCGCGGGGCGGGCCTCCGAGTCCCAGTTGGCGTCCTGGCGGGTGTCGAGGAGCCGGTACGGGCCGGCCGGGCGGTAGCTGACCTTGCCCTCGGCGCTGTAGTAGCCGGCGAGGTCGGCGATCAGGTGCACGGTGCCGCCGGAGGCGTTGTAGAACGAGACCTTGCCGTCCTTCACCGGCACCGTCACCAGGTTCGGGATCGTGCGCCCGGCCGTCCAGTTGAGGTTGGAGGCGTCCGGCGCCTTGCCGCCGTGCGGGTAGACGGTCAGGTGCCCGTCCTGCTCCGGGTCGGTGACCGTCACGTTCATCGTGACGGCGGTGACACCGGCCGCCGGGACGCCCGCGACGGCGGTGACCGGCAGGTCCACGGTGCCCCAGGCCGGGACCGCCTGGGCCGACGGGACGCCGATCGGCGCCCGGGTGTCCAGCAGCCGCGTCGGGCCCTGGGCGTGGAACAGCGAACCCTTGGTGCCGTAGTAGCCGGCGAGGTCCGCGATCAGGTGCACCGTGCCGCCGGAGGCGTTGTAGAACGACACCTTCCCGTCCGTCACCGGAACGGTCACCAGGTTCGGGATCGTCCGGCCGGCGACCCAGTTCAGGTTCGACGAGTTCGGCGCGGCGTCACCGTGCGGGTAGACGGTCAGGTGGCCGTCGGCGCCCGGCTCGGTCACCGTCACGTTCAGCGTCACGGCCGTCACGCCCTCCGCCGGAACGCCCGCGACACCGGTCACCTGGAGGTCGACGGTGCCCCAGGCCGGAACCGCCTGGGCCGACGGGACGCCGATCGGCGCCCGGGTGTCCAGCAGCCGGGTCGGACCGGCCGGGGTGAACGCGCTGCCGATGTCGAGCATCTCGTAGGCACCGCGGTCGCGGATGCCGCTGCCCGTACCGGTGTTGGGGACCGTCACGTCGTCCGCCGGGGCCCAGCCGCCGCGGTCGGTCGGCAGCATGCCCGGGGCGTTCTCGTCCGCCGAGTCGACGGTGACGTCCAGCGGCGCGTTCGGCCCCTTCTGGACCCACGACGGGGCGAAGAAGTCGTGCGCGCCCTGGCCGGTGGCGGCGGTGAACGCCTGCTGGACGGCGTACGGGACGCCGCCCCAGTGGTAGGCCGCGGCGTCGCTGCGCGAGTCGACCACGTTGTAGTCGGCCTTGAGGCCCGGGACGGAGTTCACCGCGACGGTGATCCCGGTGGCGCCGGTGGCCTTGGCCCCGCAGGACTTCTCCAGGTTGGCCGCCGTGTTCACCACGTTGTTCTCGACCACCGCACCGGTCGAGGTGCCGTCCAGCACGATCCCGCCGAAGCAGTTCGTGTTCAGCGAGTTGCTCACCACGACGGTGTCCGGCGAGTCCTGCACCACGATGCCGGTCGAGTTGTAGCCGGAGTTGGGCTGCACCACGTTGGTGGTCAGAACGGTTCCGGTGGAACCGCCGTCGACGGTGATCCCCGGCCCCGCCGAGCCGATGCTGCCGCGTCCGAACACCACCTTGTCGGACGCGCCGGTGATCCGGACACCGGTGCCGCCGAGGACGGAGGTGTTGTCGAACACCACGTCCCGGGCGCCGCTCACCACGATCGACGGCTTCAGGTAGCCCGCGTCGAACGTCAGGTTCTCGAAGCGGACGTGCTGGGCGCCCGTGACGAGGAAACCGTTGGTCTGCTGGTTCCACCCGCCGATGCGGGCACCGCCGCCCGGGCTGTTCTCGTTCTTCGTCGCCCGGAAGGTGATCGGCGCCTCGGCCGTGCCCGACTTCGTGACGGTCAGGTCCTCGGGGTACGCCCCGTCGGCGATGTCCACCGTCTGCCCCGGCCGGACGACGGCCGCGGCCGCGCCGATGGTGCAGAACGGCGCCGACTGGGCGCCCGTGCCGCCGTCGGTGCAGTGCGCACCCGCGGCGTTGTTGACGTGGAGCGTGCTGTCGGCCGCGGCCGCGCCGCCCGCGGAGACGGCCGGCAGACCGACCGCCCCGAGCAGCGTCACACCGGCGGCGAGGGCCGTACGGAATCTGGAAATGGGAACCCCCCTGGGCACTTTGAAGCGCGAATGACGCCTTTACCCTCCGTTGGTCCGTCCTTGATCGACTGGAGGGCGGAGCGGATCATTCCACAACCGGTGGGGGCGCGCCAACGACAAATCCGCAGGCCGCCGCACCCCCGCGCGAACGGCCCCGGCGCCGAGCGGAGGGCTCGGTGCCGGGGCCGTCGGGCACGCGGACGTGGTGTCGAACTCCGGTGGGCGCGCGGGGCGTCGGCCGTTGCCGGTGTCCCGCGCGGCGCGTCAGCGCCCCGGGCGGACGGTGATGTCGGTGATCTCCGCGTCGCGGGAGGCGTCGAGGGCGGCGAGGACCGCCTTGGCGACGGACTCCGGCTCGATCCAGCGGTCGGCGTCGTACTCCTTGCCCTCCTGCTGGTGCACCTTGACCTGCATCGCGGTGGCGGTGCGGCCGGGGTAGACGGAGGTGACCCGGACGCCGTTGGCGTGCTCCTCGTGGCGCAGCGCGTCGGCGAGCGCCTTGAGGCCGTGCTTGCTGGCCGCGTACGCCGACCACTCGGCGTGGGCGTTCAGGCCGGCGCCGGAGTTCACGAAGAGCACATGGCCCTTGACCAGCCGGATCGACGGCAGCAGGAGGCGGGTCAGCTCGGCGGGGGCGACGAGGTTGACGTTGAGCGTCTCCTGCCAGGCCTTGGGGGTCAGGTCACCGACCGGGCCGAGCTCGACGACGCCCGCGACGTGCAGGAGGGAGTCGAGCTCGACGGGCAGCTGCTGGTGGCCGAAGGCCCAGGAGAGCTTGCCCGGGTCGCCGAGGTCCCCGACGAGGGTGCGGGCCCCGGGGAAGCGCTCGCGCAGCTCGGCGGCCCGGCGGGCGTCGCGGGCGAGCAGCCAGAGCTCGTCCCCGCGCTCGGCGAGTCGCTCGGCGAGGACGGCGCCGATGCCGGAGCCGGCGCCGGTGATCAGATGTGCAGCCATGGACCCGATCCTCTCAGGCCTTGAGCTGGGCGAAGACCTCGGCGGGGGTGTCCGCGAAGGTGATCAGCTCGGCGAGCGGGCGCGGCAGGAAGCCCTCGGCGTCCATCCGCTCCATCTGGGTGCGCAGGCCGGAGTAGAAGCCCTCGGTGTCCAGCACGACCACCGGCTTGTCGAACATCCCGTGCTTCTTGAGCTCCAGCACCTCGGTCACCTCGTCCAGGGTGCCCAGCCCGCCCACCAGGACGACGATCGCGTCGGCCCGGGCCGCCAGCTCCGCCTTCCGCTCGGGGAGGTCGGCGGTCCACACCAGCTCGTCGGCGCCGACGTACGCCTTGTGCCGCAGCATCTCGACCATCACGCCGACCAGTCGGCCGCCGGCCGCCTTCACCTCGTCGGCGAGCAGCCCCATCAGCCCGGCGTTCGAGCCGCCCCACACCAGGGTGTGCCCGCCCTCCCCCAGGAGCCGGGCGAACTCGGCGGCGGGGGCGGAGTAGCGGTCGTCGAGCGAGTACGCGGAGCAGAAGACAGAGATATTCATAGTGTCGTCTGGTCTATCACGCCCCCTGCCCACCGCTCACCGCCATTACTCGGTGTACGGCACGAGCTTCGACAGGCTCAGGCTGAAGCCGAAGGGCTCCGGGATGGTGATCGCGTCGCCGAACTTCCGGTCGCTGCGGGTGTGGTAGCGGTCGTGGTTCGGCTCGGAGAACAGCGTCACCGTCTGCTGGCGCGGGTCCACGATCAGGTACAGCGGGATGCGCATCACGGCGTAGTCGTGCAGCTTGTCCATCCAGTCGTTGCCCGGGTTGGACGGCGAGACGATCTCCACGGCGATCAGGGCTTCGGCGGCAGGGGCTTTGTTACCCGGCTGGGAGAGGACGTCGAGGGGGAGGTAGGTCAGGTCCGGCTCACGCCCCTTGGAGACGTCCGGGCTGACGATCTCGCTCCGCTCGCTGGGAAGGTAGCCGTCAGGAGCGTGCTGCTCGAACTGCCTGCGCACCTGGGCCACGTTGAGCTGATGGATGTTGGACGGCGACGCCTGCATGATCAGCGTGTCTCCGGACCATTCGATCCGGACGCCTTCCGGGGTGATCCGCTCCAGCTCCTCGATGAACTCGCGGTGCTGCTCGTAGAAGGTCATGCCGTCCACTATGGCCGACCGGGCCGACATCTCACCCGCTGCCGGTCGGCCTGCCGACACCGGGATCCAGCCGGGCCTCTGCGTGGACAGGAGGCCCGGCCGCCGGCCGCTGCCGCTCAGGCGGTGACGGCCGGGCGCTCGGTGGTGGCGATGGTGGCGGAGCCGACGACGCGGGTGCCGTCGTAGAGGACCACGGCCTGGCCGGGGGCGATGCCGCGCACCGGGGTGTCCAGCCGCACCCGCAGTTCGCCGTCGACGACCGAGGCGCTCACCGGCACCTCCTCGCCGTGGGCGCGGAGCTGGGCGGTGTAGCGCCCGTCGGCGAGGGGCTCGGTGCCGCACCAGCGGGGGCGGATGGCGGTCAGCCCGGTGACGTCGAGGCCCTCGACCGGGCCGACCGTCACGGTGTTGTTCACCGGGGAGATGTCCAGGACGTAGCGCGGCTTGCCGTCGGCGGCCGGGCGGCCGATCCGCAGGCCCTTGCGCTGGCCGATGGTGAAGCCGTACGCGCCGTCGTGCTCGCCGAGCTTGGTGCCGTCGGCGTCGAGGATGTCGCCGGGCGCGGTGCCGAGGTGCTTGGCGAGGAAGCCCTGGGTGTCGCCGTCGGCGATGAAGCAGATGTCGTGGCTGTCGGGCTTCTTGGCGACGGCCAGGCCGCGGCGCTCGGCCTCGGCCCGGATCTCCTCCTTGGTGGTGTCACCGAGCGGGAAGAGCGAGTGGGCGAGCTGGTCGGCGTCGAGGACGCCGAGGACGTAGGACTGGTCCTTGGCGGAGTCGACGGCCCGGTGCAGTTCGCGCGCGCCGGAGGGCAGGTCGACGATCCGGGCATAGTGGCCGGTGCAGACGGCGTCGAAGCCGAGGGCGACGGCCTTGTCCAGCAGCGCCGCGAACTTGATCTTCTCGTTGCAGCGCAGGCACGGGTTGGGCGTGCGCCCGGCCGCGTACTCGGCGACGAAGTCGTCGATGACGTCCTCGCGGAAGCGCTCGGCGAGGTCCCAGACGTAGAAGGGGATGCCGATCACGTCGGCCGCCCGCCAGGCGTCCCGGGAGTCCTCGATGGTGCAGCAGCCGCGCGCGCCGGTCCGGAAGGACTGCGGGTTGCTGGACAGCGCCAGGTGGACGCCGGTCACCTCGTGTCCGGCTTCGACGGCGCGGGCGGCGGCGACGGCGGAGTCGACTCCGCCGGACATCGCCGCGAGCACGCGCAGACGGCCGGTGGACGGAGTGGTCGGGGCACCCGGGAAGTCAGTCATGATGGCAACAAGGGTACGGGGTGGCCCGGCTGTTCCCGGAAGACGGGATCAGCGCCGGACGGCCGGGAACGGCGCCGCACGGCCGGGATCAGCGCCGGACGGAGGCCAGCCCGGCGTTGCGCGCCCGCTGCACCGCCGGCCCGATGGCCGCCGCCAGCGCCGTCACGTCCTCCCGCACCGAGGTGTGGCCGAGCGAGAACCGCAGCGACGCGCGCGCCAGCAGCGGGTCGACGCCCATCGCGAGCAGCACGTGGCTGGGTTGCGGCACCCCGGCGGAGCAGGCGGAGCCGGTCGAGCACTCGATGCCCTGGGCGTCCAGCAGCATCAGCAGGGCGTCGCCCTCGCAGCCGGGGAAGGAGAAGTGCGCGTTGGCGGGCAGCCGCCCGGCCGCGGACGGGTCGCCGTTGAGGATCGCGTCGGGGACGGCGTCCAGCACCGAGGCCACCAGTTCGTCCCGCAGCGCGCCCAGCGTAACGGTGTGCTCGGCCCGCCGTTCGACGGCGATCGCGGCGGCCGCCGCGAAGCCGGCCGCGCCGGGGGCGTCCAGGGTGCCGGAGCGCACGTCGCGCTCCTGCCCGCCGCCGTGCAGCAGCGGTACGGGCGCGGCGCCCCGGGAGAGCAGCAGCGCGCCGATGCCGAACGGGCCGCCGATCTTGTGTCCGGTGACGGTGAGCGCGGTGAGGCCGGATTCGGCGAAGGAGACCGGGACCTGACCGAGCGCCTGCACCGCGTCGGCGTGCACGGGGATGCCGTACTCGGCCGCCACGGCGGTCAGTTCGCGGACCAGCTGGACGGTGCCGACCTCGTTGTTGGCCCACATCACGGTGACCAGCGCCACCGACGCCGGGTCGCGTTCGATCGCGGACCGCAGCGCCTCGGGGTGCACCCGGCCGTGCTCGTCGACCGGCAGGTACTCGACGGCGGCGCCCTCGTGCTCGGAGAGCCAGTGCACCGCGTCCAGCACCGCGTGGTGCTCGACCGGGCTGCACAGCACCCGGGTGCGGGCCGGGTCGGCGTCCCGGCGGGCCCAGTACAGGCCCTTGACCGCGAGGTTGTCGGACTCGGTGCCGCCGCCGGTGAGCACGATCTCGCTGGGGCGGGCGCCCAGCGACTCGGCCAGCGACTCCCGGGACTCCTCGACCACCCGGCGGGCCCGGCGGCCGGCCGCGTGCAGGGCCGAGGCGTTGCCGACCACCCCCAGGTGCGCCGTCATCGCGGCGATCGCCTCGGGCAGCATCGGCGTGGTCGCCGCATGGTCCAGGTATGGCATAACCATCCGATTGTAGAGCGCCGCACGGAGCGGGGTTCCGGCCCGGGGCACCGATCCAGCCACCGCCCGCACGGGCCGGACGCACCACGGCCGGACGGCCGCGTCCGGTACTGGTTTGTACCACTGAGCCACCCAGCGGTTAGCCTGACGCCACCAGTCAGCCGGATCCACGGGGAACGCCATGTCGCAGTCGGTCGACCGCGCGCTGACCCTGCTCGACGCGCTCGGCGACGCACCGCTCTCGCTGGAGCAGGCCGCCAGCAGCCTCGGGGTGCACAAGTCCACCGCCCTGCGGCTGCTGCGCACCCTGGAGGAGCACGGCTTCGCCCGCCGCCAGCCGGACCTGCGCTACCGGATCGGCGGCCGGGTGCTCTCGCTGGCCCACCGCGCGCTGGAGGACTTCGACGTCCGGCAGGTCGCCGCGCCGTACCTGGCCGCGCTCAACGCCCGCTGCGGCTACACCGTCCGGCTCGCCGTGCTGCACGACGGCGAGGTGCTCTACCTGGACGAGGTGGCCGGGCCGCCGGGCGCGGAGCCGTCCCGGATCGGGCGCCGGGCCCCGGTCGACGGGACGGCGGTCGGCCGGGTGCTGCTCGCCGGGCTGTCCGCGGACGACGCCCGCGCGGAGCCCGAGCTGGCGGCGGTGCGCCGCCGGGGCTGGGCGGCCGAGTCGCGCGAGCACCGGGAGCCGGTGACCTGCGTGGCCGCGCCGGTCGCGGGCAGCGGCGGGCGGACGGTCGCGGCCTGCGCGCTGAGCGCCCCGGCGAGCGAGGTTCCGCCGGCCGAACTGGCCAGGATGGTGCCGGAACTGCTCTGCACGGCCGAGGCGATCTCGCTCGCGTACGGCGGCTCGCCTACTCCTCGCTGGTGCGAGAACCGTTGCGGTGCCAGGCCCGCGGGGCACGCCAGCCGTACTTCAGGGCGAGCATCCGCAGCCCGAAGGCGGTGAGCGCGGCGGCGGTGCCGGTCACGCCGGTGAGCCGGTCGGTGGCGATCAGCAGGGCGACGACGGTGGCGCCGACCAGGGCCGGGACGGCGTAGATCTCCCGGTCCCAGCGCAGCAGCGAGGGGATCTCCCCGGCGAGTATGTCGCGGATCACGCCGCCGCCGGCCGCGGTCACCATGCCGAGCGCGATCGCGGCGACGGCGCCGAGTCCGAAGTCGTGGGCCTTGGCGGTGCCGGTCACGCAGAACAGCCCGAGCCCGAGGGCGTCCAGGGTCTGCACCGCCCGGTTGATCCGCTCGACCTCCGGGTGCAGGAAGAACACCACCAGGGCGGCGCCCAGCGGGGTCACGAAGTAGCCGAGGTTGGTGAACGCGGCGACCGGCGTCGCGCCGATCACCAGGTCGCGCATCACGCCGCCGCCGAGGGCGGTGACCTCCGCCAGCACACAGATGCCGAAGATGTCCATGTTCTTGCGGACGGCGAGCAGGCCCCCGGAGAGGGCGAAGACGAAGATGCCGACGAGGTCCAGCGACTGCTGGACGTCGGTCGGGAAGAGCTGGGATGTCACCGTCCATGTGTACCCGATGTGCACGGATGTGCCGGTGAACGTCCGTTCTCCGGATGCGAACGCACCGCCGGAAGGGTGCCGGACGGCTTGCGCGCCGTCCGGCCGGACCTGCTCGGCTAGCCTCCGCCTGTGAAGCTCGTGAAGCCCAGGTCGGCCCCGGCGTCACCGCCGGAGCCGTCGAAGTCGCCGCCGGAACCGCCCGCCTCCGCCAGGCTCGGCTGGCTCGACGCGCTGCGCGGCGTCGCCGCCCTCGCCGTCGCCATGCACCACTTCGGACTGCTCGGCAAGATCCCCCACGCGGACCGGGTGCCGCGCCAGCTGGACCTCGGCTTCTTCGGCGTGATGCTGTTCTTCCTGGTCAGCGGGTACATCATCCCGGCGTCGCTGGAACGGCGCGGCGACGTCCGGGCGTTCTGGACCGGGCGGCTCTTCCGCATCTACCCCGCGGTGGCCGTCACGATCGTGGCGAGCCTGCTGGTGCTGCCCCGCGGCGGCCAGATCGTCCAGAGCTTCCCCTTCGACCACCCGGTGCTGTCGCTCGCCGCCAACGGCCTGCTGCTCCAGGACCTGGTGGGGGTGCCCAGCGCCATCGGCGTGATGTGGTCGCTCACCTACGAGATGGTCTTCTACTACTTCGTGTGCGCGCTGTTCGTGCGGGGGTGGCACCGGAACAGCGCGCCGATCGCGGTCGGCTTCGCGTCCGTCGCCCTGGTGCTCGGCACCTGGCTGCCGATCGGCGGGATCTCGGTGGACCTGGCGGCCACCAGGCACCTGGTGGCGGTGGCCGGGATCGTGGTGCTGATGGCGATGGCGTGCATCGCCACCGCCCGTCCGGACCTGACCCGTTGGGGCGCGCTGCTGCTCGGCGGCCTGGGCCTGGTCCTGATCACGGTGAACAACCGGAGCACCGGCTTCGAGACCATGCTGATCTTCGCGACGATGTTCGCCGGCACCGTGCTGTACCGGCTGGAGCACGGCCTGCTCGACCGGCTCCCGGCCCTGCTCTGCTGCGCCTTCGTGGTCGTCGCCGGCGTCACGGTCGGCTACCTGTACAACCGGGACACCGCGCTCTGGCACACCTGGACCCCTTCGTGGCAGTCCTTCTCCCTCGCCTACCTGGCCGCCTGGGCCCTGTTCGCGGCGGCCATGCTGCTGCGCCGCCGCCGCTTCCCGCGCTGGCTGAGCGGGCTCGGCACGATCAGCTTCTCGGTCTACCTGCTGCACGGGCCGCTGATGTACTTCGTCGGCTGGAGGCTCCAGGGCTACCCGCCGATCGTCGGGCCGACGGGGCAGGCCGCGCTCACCCTCGGCTACCTGGGGGCGCTCGTGGTGCTCTCCTACCTGTCGTACCGGCTGGTCGAGATCCCGTTCCAGCGCCTCGGCCGCCGGGTGGTCCGGGCGCTGGACCGCCGCTTCCCGGCCCCCGCCCCGGGCCCGCGCGAACCGGCGCCGAAGCCCGGACCGGTGTCGGCCGCGGGCGTCTGAGGCACGTACGCGAGAGGCCGCCCGCCCCGGGGGTCCGGGGCGGGCGGCCTCTCGCGTCCGTGCGGGGACCTCAGGCCTTGGCGTCGGCCGGAGCGTTCCCCGGAGCGTTCTCGGGGAAGTGGCACGCCACCTGGTGCCCGGTCTCGAGCACCGCCAGCGGCGGCTCCTGGCTCGCGCACACGTCCTGCGCCTTCCAGCACCGGGTGCGGAAGCGGCAGCCGCTGGGCGGGTTGATCGGCGAGGGGACGTCGCCCTTGAGCAGGATCCGGTCGCGGCCCGCGCGCTGGCGGCGGCGCGGGTCCGGGACGGGCACGGCGGACATCAGCGCGTTGGTGTACGGGTGCATCGGGCTGCGGTAGAGCGAGTCCCGGTCGGCGATCTCCACGATCTTGCCGAGGTACATCACCGCGACCCGGTCCGAGACGTGCCGGACCACCGAGAGGTCGTGCGCGATGATCAGGTAGGTCAGCCCGAGCTCCTGCTGGAGGTCGTCCAGCAGGTTGACCACCTGCGCCTGGATCGACACGTCCAGGGCGGAGACCGGCTCGTCCGCGATGATCATCTTCGGCTTCAGCGCGAGCGCCCGGGCGATGCCGATGCGCTGGCGCTGGCCGCCGGAGAACTCGTGCGGGTAGCGGTTGTAGTGCTCGGGGCTGAGCCCGCACAGCTCCAGCAGCTCCTGGACGGCCTTCTTGAGGCCGCCCTCGGGCACCGCGTTCTGGAGCCGGAACGGCGCGCCGACGATGGTGCCGACGGTGTGCCGGGGGTTCAGCGAGGAGTACGGGTCCTGGAAGATCATCTGGATGTCTCGGCGCAGCGGCCGCATCGCCCCGACGCTCAGGTGGCTGATGTCGGTGCCCTCGAACTCGATGGTCCCGCCGGTCGGTTCGTCGAGCCGGGTGACCAGTCGGCCCATGGTCGACTTGCCGCAGCCGGACTCGCCCACGACGCCCAGCGTCTCGCCGGCGTTGACGGTGAAGTCGATGCCGTCGACGGCCCGCACCGCGCCGGTCTGGCGCCGCAGCAGCCCGCCGCGGATCGGGAAGTGCCGGGTCAGGCCGGCCACCTTCAGCAGCGGCTCACGGCCGGGGGCGGGTGCCGACCGCGGGGTCGGAGCCGCCTGAGTGTCCGTCATCGGTTCTCTCCAGAAAGGTGGTACGAGGCCGGGCTCACAGCCGGGGCGCGATCTCTTCGGCGAAGATGCGGTGCCGCTCGCCGGCCGCCAGGTGGCAGGCCGCGAAGTGCCCGGGCACGGCCTCGGCCAGTGCCGGGACCTCGCTCGTGGAGCGCCCGTCGGTCAGGGCGGCGTACGGGCAGCGCGGGTGGAAGGCGCAGCCGGACGGCACGTTGATCAGGCTGGGCGGGGTGCCCTTGACCGGCACCAGCCGGTCCTGGAGTTCCCGGTCCAGTCGCGGCATCGAGCCCAGCAGGCCCCAGGTGTACGGGTGTTCGGGCGCGTCGAAGAGGGTCTCGGCCGGGCCGCGCTCGACGCACTTGCCGCCGTACATGACCAGGATGTCGTCGGCCAGTTCGGCGACCACCCCGAGGTCGTGGGTGATGATGATGACCGCGGAGCCGAACTCCTCCTGGAGGTCGCGGATGAGGTCCAGGATCTGCGCCTGGACGGTGACGTCCAGGGCGGTGGTGGGCTCGTCGGCGATCAGCAGCGAGGGGTCGTTGACCAGCGCCATGGCGATCATGGCGCGCTGGCGCATGCCGCCGGAGAACTGGTGCGGGTAGTCGTCGACCCGGCGGTCCGGCTGCGGGATGCCGACCCGGTCGAGCATCTCGACCGCGCGGGTCCGGGCCTGCTTCTTGGTGGCCTGGGGGTGGTGCACCCGGTAGGCCTCGACGATCTGCTGCCCCACCGTGTAGTAGGGGTGCATCGCGGTCAGCGGGTCCTGGAAGATCATCGCCAGTTCGCGGCCGCGCAGTTGGCGCACCCGGTCCGGGCCGGCCGCGATCAGGTCCTCGCCGTTCAGCCGGATCTCGCCGCTGATCCGGGCCCGCTTGGAGCGGTGCAGGCCCATGATGCCGAGCGAGGTGACGGACTTGCCGGAGCCGGACTCGCCGACGATGCCGAGGGTGCGTCCCTTGTGCAGGTCGAAGCTGACCCCGTCCACCGAGCGGACCAGGCCGTCGTCGGTGTCGAAGTGGATCCGCAGGTCGCGCACGGAGAGGAAGGGGTCGCCGGCCGGGGCGGGAGCGGCCGCCGGGTCCTTCTGGAGGTCGGTCACGAGAGCCTCACCCGGGGGTCGACGAGGGCGTACAGGAGGTCGACCACGAGGTTGCAGGCGACGATGAAGAAGGCGGCGAGCAGGGTGACGCCGAGGATCTTGGGCAGGTCGTTGTCGGAGATCGCCTGGACGGCGAACTGGCCGACGCCCTGGAGCGAGAAGACCTGCTCGGTGATCAGCGCGCCGCCGAGCAGCAGCCCGAGGTCCATGCCGAAGATCGTGACGATCGGGGTGAGCGCGGCGCGCAGCCCGTGCCGGGCGACGACCTTGCGCTCGACCAGGCCCTTGGCCCGGGCGGTGCGGATGTAGTCCTCGCTCATGGTCTCCAGCATCCCGGCGCGGGTGAGCCGGGCGTAGAGCGCGGAGTAGAGGAAGGCCAGCGAGATCCAGGGCAGGATCAGGTTGCGGGCCCACATCAGCGGGTCGTCGGTGAAGTCGACGTAGTGCAGGTTGTCCAGGATCGGCCACTCGTAGCTGAACAGCGTGAGCAGCAGCGCGCCGGTGAAGAAGACCGGCAGCGAGACGCCGGCGAGCGCGACGCCCATGGAGAGTCGGTCGAAGATCGACCGCGGCTTCAGGGCGGAGACGACGCCGGTGGCGACGCCGGAGACCAGCCAGAGCACGGCCGCACCGGCGGCGAGCGAGATGGTGATCGGGATCCGCTTGGTCAGCTCGGGCCAGACCTCCAGGTGGTTCTTGAAGGAGTAGCCGAAGCAGGGCACGTGACAGGTGGCCGGTTCCGGTCCGAAGTGGTACTCGGCGCCGCTGACCAGCCCCTTCAGGAAGTTCCAGTACTGGGTGTACAGCGGCTGGTCGAGGCCGAGGTTCTGCTTGACCGCCGCGATCGCGTCCGGCGACGGGTTCTTCCCGATGTACTGGGCGGCCAGTTGGTCGGCCGTCTCGCCCGCGAGGCGCGGGAGCAGGAAGAAGATCGCGAAGGTGACCGCGCTGACGACCAGCAGCAAAATCGCCGCCGCGAAGATCCTGCGGATGATGTAGGCAAACACAGTTGGGCGGCTCCGGCGGCCGCCGCCGTCCGGGATCTTCCGGACGGCGGCGGGCGCCGCTGCCTTCACCTGCCTTCAGGGATGCGGAGCCAGGCTCTTACTTGACGCCGATGTTCAGGTAGTCGTACTCGCCCGAGAACGCCGAGGTGGAGACCACGTTGGTGGCGTTGTCCGGGCGGTACAGGAAGACCTTGAAGTAGGTCAGCGGGACGTAGACCGCCTGGTCCATGACCTTCTTGTCGACGTCGCCGTAGATCTTCTCGCGGGCCGTCTTGTCGGGGTTGATCGCGGCGTCGTCGAGCAGCTTGTTGACCGCGGGGTTGTCCAGCTGGGCCAGGTTGTTGTTGCCGGACGGCTTGATGGTGCGGCCGTCGACGATCTGCTGGAGGAAGCCGTAGCCGGTCGGCCAGTCGGCACCCCACTGCATCATCATCAGGCCGATGTTGTGCTCGGCCGCGAACTGCGGGGAGCCGGCGCTGTCCTGGAGGTACTTGCCCTGCGGGTACTGCTGGATCTCGGCGTTGATGCCGACCTTCTTCAGCGCGGCCTGGATCGAGGTGGCCGCGGCGACCTCGGTGGCGCGCTCGGTGCGGGCGGAGAGGACGGTGTTGATGCCGCCCTCCTTGCCGCAGGCCTTCAGGGCCTCCTTGGCCTTGGCCTCGTCGCCCTTGTTGTCCTTGGTCTCGTACGTGTTGAAGTCCTGGTGGCCCGGGATGTCCGGCGGGAGCACCGTGTTGGCGATCTGGCCGCGGATCGGGCCGCCGAGGGCGGTCTGCACCGAGACCTTGTCGACCGCGTACTGCACGGCCTTGCGGCACTCGATGTTGTCGAACGGCGCGAGCTTGGAGTTGATCGCCATGTAGACCAGGCGGCCGCCGTAGGCGTTGTCGGTGCTGGCCTTCAGCTTCTGGTTCTGGAGGATCTGCGCCTGGGTCTGCGGGTCGACGCCGCCGCCCACCAGGTCGACCTGGGCGTTGCCGGCCAGCAGGTCCTTGTCGATGGTGGACTGGTCGATGTTCATCCGGAGCACGATCTTGTCCGCGAGCTGCTTGCGGATCGGGTCGGTGCTCGCGTCCCAGTTGGTGTTCGGGACCAGGACGGCCTGCTTGCCGTCCTCGTAGGACTCGAACTTGTAGGAGCCCGAGGAGACGATCTTCTTCACGTACTCCGAGCCGGTGTCCTTGGCCTGCGGGACCGGCGCGGTCTGCGGGGCGCTGACCAGGTAGTCGAAGTCGGCGAAGGGCTGCTTCAGGTGGAAGACCACCGTGGTGTCGTCGGGCGTCTCGATCGAGTCGAGGCCGCCCTCCTTGTCCTTGTACGGACCGGCGTACGGCGTGGCGTTGTCGACCAGCAGGTCGTGGAAGTAGACCGGGCCGTTGGAGTTCACGTCCAGCGCGTAGTTCGAGCGCTCGACGGCGTACTTGACGTCCTTCGAGGAGATCGGGGTGCCGTCGTCGTACTTCAGGCCCTTGCGCAGCTTGTACGTCCAGGTCAGGCCGTCCGCGCTGACCTGGCCCATCGACTCGGCGAGGTCGGGGACGAGCTTGTTGCCCTCCTCGCCCGGCGCCGGGTTGAAGGTGGTCAGCGGACGGGCGTACAGGCGCGAGAAGTTGTAGATGTACGCGTAGTACGTGTTGCCCGGGTCGAGCGAGTCCGGGGTGCCCTTCATCTCGTAGGTGACCGTCCCGCCCTTCTTGTCCGAGGCGTTGACGATGCCCTTGGTGGCGGCGTTGGCGCCGGAGCCGCCTCCGGTGCCGGAGGACGAGGCGGAACCGGTGTCCTTCGACGAGCTGGTGCAACCGGTCACGACCAGGACGGCGGCGGCTGCGGCCGCGGTCAGGGCGACGGTACGGGACCTACGCATGGGTGAGATCAACCCCTTGGGGATGGGAGGCGGTGAAGGAGAGCCTTGACGGCGCATCACATGATGCGTGGTCATGTGCGGCGGGATCAGTTGCTCTTGGGATCGAGGGCGTCGCGAAGACCGTCGCCGAGCAGGTTGAAGGCGAGCACGGTGACGAAGATCGCCAGACCGGGGACCACCATGTACTGGGGGTCCACCTGGTAGTACCGGATCGCGTCCTGGAGCATCCCGCCCCAGGAGGCCTGCGGCGGCTGGATGCCGACGCCGAGGAAGCTCAGCCCCGCCTCGAAGAGGATGTTGGTCGGGATCAGCAGGGTCGAGTAGACCAGGATCGGACCGACCAGGTTGGGCAGCAGCTCCTTGAACAGGATGAACGGGCCGCGGGCGCCGAGGCTGCGGGCCGCGTGGACGAACTCCCGCTCGCGCAGCGAGAGCGTCTGGCCGCGCACGATCCGGCCCATGTAGGGCCAGTTGAAGAAGCCGATCACGAAGATCAGCACCAGCATGTGCAGCGGCAGGCCGTGCAGGCCGAAGGCTCCGCCCTGGAGCGAGGTCGAGATCGCGATGGCGAAGAGCAGCAGCGGGAAGGCCAGGAAGACGTCCATCACCCGGCTGATCACGGTGTCCACCCAGCCGCCGTAGTAGCCGGCCATGATGCCGAGCACGGTGCCGATGGTGTTGGACAGCAGGGTCGCGCCGAAGGCGACCAGCAGGGAGACCCAGGAGCCCTCGATGACGCGGGTGAGCAGGTCACGGCCCTGCAGCGGGTCGATGCCGAGCGGGTGTTCGAGGCTCATGCCGCCCCAGTCGCCGAACGGCAGACCGCCGAGGTCGGCGTCCAGCAGGTCCTGGTGGAGGGCGTCCGGGTCGAGCCCGAACATCGACTCGATCGGCTTGGCCAGCACGGCGAGCATGATCAGCAGGATCACCACGACGCCGCCGGCGACGGCGGCCTTGTCCCGCTTGAAGCGGGTCCAGGCGATCTGGCCGAGGGAGCGGCCCTCGATCTTCTTGGCCGGTCCGGCGGCGGCTGCTGCCTCCGGCTCGTTCCCGGCGGTGGTCACGGATGTCATGGTCAGTTGGTCCCCTCGCCGACGGTGGCCGGCCCACGGGTGCCGGTCGCCGTCTTCGGCGGTGCGGCTGCGGACGTGCGGAGGTGCTTAGGAGGAGCGGGTGTTGACGGCAGTGCGTCGTGCACAGGCACTGCCACCACGCGGGATGGGCGTCGCGTGGACGGGCTTGTCGGCGTGCGCGCTCACCTTTGTGGGGTTCCAGCACGCGCGGTGCGTTGCGCAGAACTCTCTGCCATCCGAACTGGCTTGCGCCAGCCCTGACAACCGACAGATGCCCAACTGTGATCTGCGTGCATGCACCTCCCCGATCTTCGGCATATACCTCTTCACATGGCTGTAACTGCCATGTCAAGATGACCGGGCCGCACATCCGGAAATTCGTCCGGAAAGCATCGAAGCCGACTTGACGGACAATCAAGTCGGCTTCGGAGAATGGGTTTTGGGATTCAGCGCCCGGGGTAGCCGGGCCACGGCCGCTGCGGCTGCTGCTGCCAGCCCTGCGCCGGCGGCTGGGTGCCGTACGCGTAGCCCGGCATCGACTGCCCGGGGTACGGCGGCGGGGGCACCGGCGGGTACGGGCCGGTCGGCGGGCGGCCCGCCTCCCGGTCGAAGAACGGCCGCGCGTTGGCGCGCATCCACAGCGCCACCGGGTCGTACTCGTCCGACATCGCCACCGTGGACACCGCGAGCCCCTCCGGGGCCACCGCGATCGCGCGCTGCATCAGCGCCCGCACCGCCTCCACCGCCGGCGGCGAACTCTCGTAGAGGTCAAGGCCGATGGCCAGGTACGGCTCCCCCACCGCGGGCTGCACCCAGGCCCGGCGCAGCGCCCGGACCGCGCGCACCTCGGCGGCCTGCCGCTCCAGCAGCGCGAAGAACGGCTGGGCGTTCAACTGCGGCTCGCTGAGCTTCAAAGGCCCGGCCGGCAGCCGGTCCAGGCCCGCGGCGACCCGCCGGAGGTCCGCCCAGGGCACCCCGACGCCGCCGCCGGGGGCGTGCGGGTTGAGCCACAGGCCCCAGCGGGTGCGGTACAGCGAGGCCGCGATCTCCCGGCCGGAGACGACCTCGTGGGCCCGCGCCCAGCCGGAGGCGGTCAGCTGCTCGGGCGAGGTGACGGCCGGCGCGTAGCCGTGGCCGCTGATCTCCATGTTCCCGTACTGCGCGTCCGGGCTGCCCGGCGTGCCGTGCCACAGCAGCATCCAGACCCGGCCGTCCGCCAGCGCGTGCAGCAGCCGCTCGTACGCGTCGTAGCGCTCCGGCGCGACGTCGCGCAGGGCGCGCTCCAACGCGCCGGGATCAGCTCCCGGGCGCCCGGCCGGTGCCTGGCCCCAGGGCCCCGGCACACCGCCCGCTCCCGTTCCCGCACTCATGCGCCCACCTCGCCGCGCCTCTTTCCCTCAACCCGCCGACCCGTCGGCCGTCTGCACGCACCCTATGGCGCGGCACCGGCCACCGCCACGGCGACGTGCCTCTGATCCGGACCCGCTCACGCCCGCGTGTGGAAAGGCAGTACCCGGGTGAGCAGCCACTCGACCACCGGGTCGTCGGCGAGGTCGAGCAGTACGAGGTGGACGCCCCCGGGCAGCGGCGCGGTTCCCAGCGCTCGCCCGAGTGCCTCGTTCACCGCGGCCGGGTCGGCCGGGGCCGCCGGGTCCAACTGGACGCCCACGAACATCACGGTCGGTTCGCCCTCGATGCTGGCCAGCGCCCTGCGGGCGGTCAACACACCGGGCAGCGCCGACAGTTCGCTCCGGCAGGCGGCCAGGAAGTGCTCCGGGTCCTCGCCCGGCACCGGCTCGCGCAGCGCCACCCGGCCGCCGGTCGGCTCCGCGGCGCCCTCGGCCTGCTCCCAGCGGTCCTCGCGCGGGCCGCGGCGCAGCTCGGCGACCCCCTGCGGCGGCACCGGGAGGCCCACCGGCGCGTCCGGGTTCACCGCGATGCCGAGGCCCAGCGGCAGCCCGCGGGCGAACTCCCACACCGGCGCGATCGCGAAGGCCATCCCCGGCGCCTGCTGGAGGAACACCTCCTGCGAGGAGAACACCGGCACGTACGGGTCGCCGCCCAGCTCGATGGTCGGCAGGTCGAGCGCCTGGCCCTGCGGGTCGGCCCCGGCCGGCAGCGGCACCCACACCTGGCTGCGCGCCAGCACCTCGAACACCCGTGGGGTCGCGCCCGGGTCGCCCAGGGCCGCGGTCAGCACCTGCTCCAGTTCGTTGGCCGGCCAGGAGCCGCCCGCCGGCGCCTCCTCCGGTCCGCCCCACCCCTGCTGCTGCTCCACCGGGTACCCCATGCGCCGCCGATTCCGCCCTCTGCCGTCGGCCGCCCACTGCCGCACCGACGCGCAGCAGTCTAGAGGCGTGCGGGGGGTGTGGTCAGGACTCGTGTTCGGGTCCCGCGCGGTGTGACCGGGTCCCCCCCTCCCCTCGTCGTCCGGGACGTGCCATGATGTGCCCGTCCGACGGCATGCGCCGCGGGCCCCCACAACTCCATACCGGCCGCTCGAACCCGCGCGGGAGAGCCCGGAGTGCCGCTCAGGCACAGCCGGCGCCGAAGGAGCAAGTCCTCCCCGGAATCTCTCAGGCACCCCTACCGCACGGGTTAGGCACATCTGGAAAGCGGCGCCCGGCCCTGTCGTGCGCCCACCCACGGTGCAAGCCGTCATGCTGTCCCCCAAGCTGGAAACGGCTGCGGGCGGCGGGGCGGTGAAGCTCTCAGGTTCGACGACAGATGGGGAGACCCACGCCGCCGCATGCCCGCGCGCAGGGTCGGCCCCCCAGCGGGTCCGGTCCGGTGCGTGCACCCCTGAGTGCCCCGACCGAGGAGTTCCTGGCCATGTCGTCCCTCCGCCTGACCGCGCTCGACGCGCTGCACCGCGCCCTCGGCGCGACCATGACCGACTTCGCCGGCTGGGACATGCCGCTGCGCTACGGCAGCGAGCGCGAGGAGCACCTCGCCGTCCGCACCAAGGCCGGCCTGTTCGACCTCTCGCACATGGGCGAGATCACCGTCACCGGCCCGCAGGCCGGCGAGATGCTGGACCACGCCCTGGTCGGCTTCGTCTCCGCGCTGGGCGAGCTGCGCGCCCGCTACACCATGATCTGCGCCGAGGACGGCGGCATCCTGGACGACCTGATCGTCTACCGCCTGCGCGAGGACGCCTTCCTGGTCGTCGCCAACGCCTCCAACGCCCAGCTGGTCCTCGACGAGCTGATCGCCCGTGCCAAGGGCTTCGACGCCGTCGTCACCGACGACCGCGACACCTACGCGCTGATCGCCGTCCAGGGCCCGGAGGCCACCGGCATCCTGGCCGACACCACCGACGCCGACCTGCCCGGCCTGAAGTACTACGCGATCCTCCCGGCCTTCGTGGCCGACCGCGAGGTGCTGCTCGCCCGCACCGGCTACACCGGCGAGGACGGCTTCGAGATCTTCTGCCACCCGGCCGACGCCGAGCCGGTCTGGCAGGCGCTGACCGCCGCCGGCGCGGACCGCGGCCTGGTCCCCTGCGGCCTGTCCTGCCGCGACACGCTGCGCCTGGAGGCCGGCATGCCGCTGTACGGGCACGAGCTGTCCACCGACCTGACCCCGTTCGACGCCGGCCTGGGCCGGGTCGTCCGCTTCGACAAGACCACCAACGAGGGCGCCTTCGTCGGCCGCAAGGCCCTGGAGGCGGCCGCCGCCGCGGCCGAGACCAACCCGCCGAAGGTGCTGGTCGGCCTGGTCTCCGACGGCAAGCGGGTGCCGCGCGCCGAGTACACCGTGGTCTCCACCGAGGGCGAGCCGATCGGCCGGATCACCTCCGGCGCGCCGTCCCCGACCCTGGGGCAGCCGATCGCGATGGCCTACGTCGACGCCGCCCACGCCGCCCCCGGCACCACCGTCGCGGTGGACGTGCGCGGCAAGCACGAGCCCGTCAGGGTCGTGGCGCTGCCGTTCTACAAGCGCGCCCGCTGACCCCTCGCACGCCCCCTCGTTTTCCCATACGCGCACGTCGCAGCCGTCCGCGCGGCGGCCCGCTTCGTCGTACCCGCTTCCCATCCTGGAGAATGACGCCATGAGCAACCCCCAGCACCTTCAGTACACCAAGGAGCACGAGTGGCTGACGGCCGCCGTGGACGGTGTCTCCACGATCGGTATCACCAAGCACGCCGCGGACGCGCTCGGTGACATCGTCTACGTGCAGCTGCCCGAGGTCGGCGAGACCGTGACCGCCGGCGAGACCTGTGGCGAGCTGGAGTCCACCAAGTCGGTCAGCGACCTGTTCTCCCCGGTGACCGGCGAGGTCACCGAGGTCAACCCGGACGTCCTGGACAACAACGCCCTCGTCAACAGCGACCCCTTCGAGGGCGGCTGGCTGTTCAAGGTGCGCGTCGAGGCCACCGACGAGCTGCTCAGCGCCGACGAGTACGACGCGCTCACCAACCCCCAGGGCTGAGCCCCCGACGGGACGGGCCGCCGCACCGCGGTCCGTCCCGCCCTGGCCCCTTTCCCTCCTCCTCCCGGGAAGACCACACCATGACTGTTCTCAACCAGTCCCTGCACGCCCTCGACCCGGAGATCGCCGCCGCGGTCGACGCCGAGCTGCACCGCCAGCAGACCACCCTGGAGATGATCGCCTCCGAGAACTTCGCCCCGGTGGCGGTCATGGAGGCCCAGGGCTCGGTGCTCACCAACAAGTACGCGGAGGGCTACCCCGGCCGCCGCTACTACGGTGGCTGCGAGCACGTCGACGTGGTCGAGCAGATCGCGATCGACCGCATCAAGGCCCTGTTCGGGGCCGAGCACGCCAACGTCCAGCCGCACTCCGGCGCGCAGGCCAACGCCGCCGCGATGTTCGCGCTGATCCAGCCGGGCGACACCATCCTGGGCCTGAGCCTGGCCCACGGCGGTCACCTGACCCACGGCATGAAGATCAACTTCTCCGGCAAGCTCTACAACGTGGCCGCGTACCACGTGGACGAGAAGACCGGCCAGGTCGACATGGCCGAGGTCGAGCGCCTCGCCAAGGAGCACCAGCCGAAGCTGATCATCGCCGGCTGGTCCGCCTACCCGCGCCAGCTCGACTTCGCCGCGTTCCGCCGGATCGCCGACGAGGTCGGCGCGCTGCTCATGGTGGACATGGCGCACTTCGCCGGCCTGGTGGCCGCCGGGCTGCACCCGAACCCGGTGCCCTACGCGGACGTGGTCACCACCACGACCCACAAGACCCTGGGCGGCCCGCGCGGCGGCGTCATCCTGTCCAAGGCCGAGTTCGCCAAGAAGATCAACTCCGCGGTCTTCCCCGGCCAGCAGGGCGGCCCGCTGGAGCACGTGATCGCCGGCAAGGCGGTCGCCTTCAAGGTCGCGGCCTCCGAGGAGTTCAAGGAGCGCCAGCAGCGCACCCTGGACGGCGCCCGCATCCTCGCCGAGCGCCTGCTCCAGGCCGACGTGGCCGAGGCCGGCGCCAGCGTGCTCTCCGGCGGCACCGACGTCCACCTGGTCCTGGTCGACCTGCGCAACAGCCAGCTCGACGGCCAGCAGGCCGAGGACCGGCTGCACGAGGTCGGCATCACCGTCAACCGCAACGCCATCCCGAACGACCCGCGCCCGCCGATGGTCACCTCGGGCCTGCGCATCGGCACCCCGGCCCTGGCCACCCGCGGCTTCCAGGCCGAGGACTTCCGCGAGGTCGCCGACATCATCGCCGAGGCGCTCAAGCCCGCCTTCGACGAGACCGTCGCCGACGCGCTGAAGGCCCGGGTCTCCGCCCTGGCCGCGAAGTACCCGCTCTACCCGAACCTCTGATCACTCCGGTGATCGTTCGGGCGGGGTGACCGGCCTCACCCCTCCGGCGTACCAGGCACCCCGGGGCACCGCGCACACTGGAAGTGCGCGCGGTGCCCCGTCCCGTGTCGGCCCCTCCCTGCCCGCAAGTCCTTCCACGAGACCAGACAAGGACGTCCCCCGTGGCCATCAGCGTCTTCGACCTCTTCTCCATCGGCATCGGCCCGTCGAGCTCCCACACCGTGGGCCCGATGCGCGCCGCCCGGATGTTCGCCCGCCGACTGCGCACCGAGGACCTGCTGGACCGGGTGACGGGCGTACGGGCCGAGCTGTACGGCTCGCTCGGCGCCACCGGCCACGGCCACGGCACCCCGAAGGCCGTCCTGCTCGGCCTGGAGAACGCCTCGCCCCGCACCGTCGACGTCGACCAGGCCGACAAGGACGTCGAGCGGATCCTCGCCGAGAAGCGGATCAACCTGCTCGGCGAGCACCCGATCGACTTCGACCCCGACACCCAGCTGGTCCTGCACCGCCGCCGCTCGCTGCCGTACCACGCCAACGGGATGACCCTGTGGGCGTACGCGGCGGACGGCTCGACCCTGCTGGAGAAGACCTACTACTCGGTCGGCGGCGGCTTCGTGGTGGACGAGGACGCGATCGGCGCGGACCGGGTCAAGCCCGACGACACCGTGCTGAAGTACCCCTTCCGCACCGGTGACGAGCTGCTGCGGCTCAGCCGGGAGACCGGCCTGTCGATCTCCGGCCTGATGCTGGAGAACGAGAAGGCCTGGCGCAGCGAGGAGGAGATCCGGACCGGTCTGCTGGAGATCTGGTCCGTGATGCAGGAGTGCGTGCGGGCCGGCATGTCCCGCGAGGGCATCCTGCCGGGCGGGCTGAAGGTCCGCCGCCGGGCCGCCTCGGGTGCCCGCGCGCTGCGCGCCGAGGGCATCGGGCCGGCCAACGCGATGGAGTGGGTGACCCTCTACGCGATGGCCGTGAACGAGGAGAACGCCTCCGGCCGCCGGGTCGTCACCGCGCCGACCAACGGCGCCGCCGGGATCATCCCGGCCGTCCTGCACTACTACCTGAACTTCATCCCGGGCGCCGACGACGACGGCATCGTCCGCTTCCTGCTCGCCGCCGGCGCCATCGGCATGCTCTTCAAGGAGAACGCCTCCATCTCCGGCGCCGAGGTCGGCTGCCAGGGCGAGGTCGGCTCCGCCTGCTCGATGGCCGCGGGCGGCCTCGCCGAGGTCCTCGGCGGTACCCCCGAGCAGGTCGAGAACGCCGCCGAGATCGGCATCGAGCACAACCTCGGCCTCACCTGCGACCCGGTCGGCGGCCTGGTCCAGATCCCCTGCATCGAGCGCAACGGCATGGCCTCCGTCAAGGCCGTCACCGCGGCCCGGATGGCGCTGCGCGGCGACGGCCGGCACCACGTCTCGCTGGACAAGGCGATCAAGACGATGAAGGAGACCGGGGCCGACATGAAGATCAAGTACAAGGAGACCTCGCGCGGCGGGCTCGCCGTCAACGTCATCGAGTGCTGAGCTGACCGGCTTTCCCGCAGGCCCCCGGGCGGTCCCCCGTTCCGCCCGGGGGCCTGCGCGTGCTCCGGATCACCCGGCCGTGGCCGCCTTCGCGGGGGTGTCGGCCGGCTTGATCTCCCTGGTCGCTCCCTGCTGCGGGCGCACCAGGCAGGCGAGGGCCGTCGCCGCGGCCGCCAGCAGCACCCCGCCCACGACCGTGCCGTGCAGGCCGCCGGTGACCGCCGCCCCGACGGCGTCGCGGACGGCCACCGGGAGCCCGTCGAGGGAGGCCGGGGTCAGCCCTCCGCCGGTGAGCCGGCCGGCCTCGGCGGCCCCGAGGCGCTCCGTGAGGGAGTCGGTGAGCCGCGCCGTGTAGACCGCGCCGAGCGCCGCCATGCCGAGCGAGCCGCCGATGCTCCGCAGCAGCGTGACCACGCCCATCGCCGCGCCCATGTCCTGCGGCCGGACCGCCCCCATCGAGGTCAGCAGGGTGCTCTGCATCACCAGGCCGAGGCCGATCCCGGCGACGGCCGTGAGGGCCGAGGCCACGGCGATCGGGGTGTCGGTGCGCAGGAGCAGCAGCAGCGCGCCGCCGGCCAGGGTGACCGCGCCGCCCAGCAGCGGGTAGCGCCGCTCGCCGCCGGGCCGGCCCATCAGCCGCGCCGTCACCAGCTGGGTGCCCATCATGCCGAGCATCAGCGGCAGCAGGAGCAGCCCGCCGGCGGTGGGCGAGGCGCCCCGGGCCAGCTGCAGGTAGAGCGGCAGGTAGCCGACCAGGGCGATCATCACCGCGCCGGTGAGGAAGCCGAGCACCTGCGCCACCGTGAAGTTGCGGTCGCGGAACAGCGCGGGCGGGATCAGCGGCCCGGGGGCGCGCAGTTCGGTCCGGGCGAACCAGCCCAGCGCGACCAGCGCGACGAGCGCCGTGCCGAGGAGCACCGGGGAGGTCCAGGAGTAGGCGGTGCCGCCCCAGCTGCTCACCAGGGTGAGCGCGAGGATGCCGGTGGTCAGCAGGGCGACCCCGGCCCAGTCGAACGGGGCGCGCACCCGCTCCGTCCGCAGCCGTACCCCGACGCCGACCGCGAGCAGCGCGACCAGCCCGACCGGCAGGTTGACGTAGAAGGCCCAGCGCCAGCTCAGCCGTTCGGTGAGGAAGCCACCGAGCAGCGGTCCGCCGACGAAGGCGATCGGCATCAGCACGCCGACCACCGACTGCACCCGCGCCCGGTCGGAGGCGGGGACGAGCACCCCGATCACCGAGAGCGCACCGACCATCAGCCCGCCCGCGCCGATCCCCTGGAGGCCCCGGAAGGCGATCAACTGCCCCATGTCCTGGGCGAGTCCGGCCAGCACCGAGCCGGCCAGGAACACCACCACCGCCCACTGGTAGGCGCCCTTGCGCCCGTACAGGTCGCCGAGCCGGCCCCAGAGCGGGGTGGCGGCGGCGGAGGTCAGCAGGTAGGCGGTGACCGCCCAGGAGAGGTGCTCCAGCCCGCCGAGGTCGCCGACGATGGTCGGCAGCGCGGTGCCGATGATCTGGCCGTCGAGGGCCGAGAGGAAGATGCCGAGCATCAGTCCGACGACGCCGAGCAGCGGCGGCTTGGGCCGCTCGTCGGCCTGCTCCTTGTTCTGGCCCCCGCTCTGTTCCGTGGCCATGCCGTCCGCCCCCTTCCCCGGCTCAGGCCGCGAACGGGCGGGCCCGGCGGGCGTCCCGCAGTGCCTGCGCCCACCAGGTGAGCTGGTCGAGCATGGTCTTGGCGGCGGTGTCGGCGGCCGGGTCGATCGCCCTGCCCTCGGCGTCGAAGCACTGCGAGGCGCCGTGGAAGCTGACCGTGTTGCGGATCGTGGCGGCGTTCAGCTCGGCCATCACCACCCGCAGCTGCTCGACCGCCCGCAGGCCGCCGGACAGGCCGCCGTACGAGACGAAGCCGACCGGCTTGCCGTGCCACTGCCGGTTGTGCCAGTCGATGGCGTTCTTCAGCGGGGCCGGGAAGCTGTGGTTGTACTCGGGCGTGACGATCACGAAGGCGTCGGCCGCCTCCAGCCGGGGCGACACGGCGGCCAGCAGCGCGGCGTCGTCCGGCGAGAGTTCGCCGCCGAAGGACGGGAAGGTGACGGGCAGCGGGGTCTCCACCAGGTCGATCCGGTCGGCGGTCAGGTCGCCGCGCGCTTCGAGGTGGCCGAGCAGCCAGTCGGCGACCACCGGGCCGAAGCGGCCGTCGCGGGTGCTGCCGACGAGGACGGCGACCTTCAGGTTCTGCTCGTTGGACGCCTGCTCGCTGGACGTCCGCTCGTTGGACTTCCGCTCGCTGGACTTCTGCTCCGTGGACATGGGAGTCCCCCTCCGGGATGGCTGATGTGTACGGCGTATCCGTCTCGAATACAACGTACACATCGACGTGTACGGCGTCCACTGCCGATACGCCGTACACAGGAGGGTGCTACGGTGGGACCGACCCCCAGTCGGAAGGAGCCCGCCCCCATGCCCGCTCAGCAGGCCCCCACCGGGGACACCCCCGCCGGCGACGACAGGCCCCCGGCGTCACTCTGGGAGCGCCTGGACCGCCCGGCCCCCGCCCCGCGCACCACCCTGACCCCGCAGCGGATCGCCGAGGCCGCCGTCGCCGTCGCCGACGCCGAGGGCCTGGACGCCGTCACCATGCGCCGGCTCGCCGCCGAACTCGGCGTCGCCCCGATGGCCGCCTACCGGTACGTCTCCGGCAAGGACGAACTCATCGAGCTGATGGTCGACTTCGTCTACGGCCGACTCCCCCTGGACGCCGCCCCCGCCGAGGACTGGCGGGAGACCATGCGCGCCCTCGCCCTCCACCTGCGGGCCATGCACCTGGCCCACCCGTGGACCGTCCGGGCGGCCACCCCGTTCTCCCTCAGCCCGAACCAACTCGCCGTCCCCGAGCACGCGTTCGCCGCCCTGGCCGAGCACGGCCTGGACGCCGACACCACCATGGCGGTGTTCCGCACCGTCACCGGCTACGTCCACGGCTCGGTCACCACCGAGGTCACCCTGAACACCCTGCGCCGCGAGCGCGGCTGGTCCGACGGCGACCAGACCCGGGCCGGCCTCGCCCCCCGGATGACCTGGCTGATGGGCACCGGCCGCTACCCCAACTACCAGCGCTACCTCCACGCGGCCACCCGCAAGGACGACCCCGACTGGCAGTTCGAAACCGGCCTCGACTGCGTCCTCGACGGCATCGCCGCCCACTTCGCCCTCTGACCGGACCGCTCACGGAGTGGGAAGTCGGCCGGTCCGACTTCCCGCTCCGCCCTTCTTACCTGCCGGCCGCCCCGACCCCCAGCCGCGCAGCGACGGCACCCAGCCGGCCCATCGCGTGGGCCACGCCCAGGCCGTCCATGTAGTCCCGCACGTGCACCAGCAGGCCGTCCCGGGCGCGCATCACCAGCAGGCCAGGCACGGTGAACGGCTCCCCGGTGGTGGCGAGCGTCCCTACCACCTGCTGCTCGACGGTCAGCACCTCCGGGTCGGCCCCCGGGTGGACGGCCACCTCCCGGATCTCCCGCGGCCGCGCCGCACTCGCACCCCAGGCGGCCCGGTAGCCGGCCCGGATCTCCTCCCGCCCCCGGTACCGCTCCGGCATCCCGGGGAACAGGAACGGGAACTCGTGCACCCCGTCCTCGGCGTACAGCTCTGCGAGGGCGTCCGCGTCCAGGTCGAGCATCGCCCGCCGGTAGCGGACGAGCAGGTCGAGCGGGCTGGGCGTGCTGGGCGGGCTGGGCGTGGCGGAATCCGGCATGACGGCGGCCCCTTCGGCAGCGGACGGGGACGCCAGGATCCCTCTGCGGCAATCGACTTGGCCCCGCGCATCGATCGATGGCCCCAACCCTAGCCGCCGGAAGTCGGCTCCCCCTCGACGACCTGACAGCCGCCGCGCTCCAGCAGGCCTTCACCCGGCACCGAGGGGCCGTCCTCGTACCCCGGGATCCACACCTGCGAGTCCTGCTCTCCGTTCACGGCCCTCGGTCAACCAGCCGCGCTGCACGGGAAGTCGGCCGGTCCGACTTCCTGTGCGGCGGCAGCCGCCGACAACGCCTACCCGGCCGGCCGCTCGCCGGCGAGGACCAGGCGGTAGCCGTAGTCCATGCTGTCCCGGCCGAGCAGGTCGGCGTACCGCCGGTGCCACACCCCCGAGGCGAGGTCGGCCCGCAGTCGCTCGACGGCCGGCTCGACCACCTCCGGCGGCAGCTGCGCGAAGGTCGAACTGGCCTGCCGGACCACCGGGTCCAGGTAGTGCTCGGGCCGCCGCCAGTGGGCGATCTGGAAGCCGTCGGTGAAGTCCCAGGGGACGGGGAAGGGCAGCACGGTGTGCGCGTCCAGGGCCTCCACCACCTCCTCCAGCGGCGTGAAGCGGGAGTCCTCCAGCTCCCTGATCTCCGGCAGGTAGTCCTCCAGCAGCCACAGCTGCGGCCGGTGCGCCGGATCCCAGGTGAACACCGCCTGCCGCCTCGCGACCCGCCGCAGCTCGGCCAGCCCGCGCCGCGGGTCCGACCAGTGGTGGACGGTCAGGACGGCCATCGCCGCGTCGAACGCCCCGTCCTCGAAGGGCAGTTGCTCGGCCGAGGCCTTGACCTTCCGCTCCCCCGGATGCTGGTCGAGCATGACCTGCGACGGGTCGACGGCCGTGACCTCGGCGTCCTCCGGCTCGTACGACCCCGCCCCCGCACCGACGTTGACCACCGTGCGCGCTCCCCGCAGCGCCGACCCGATCAACGCGTGCAGCCGCGGATCGGGCCGACGGACCTGCCGGTACCCGACGCCGATCCGGTCGTACCTCGCCGTCCGGCTCTCCTGCCCCGCGTGTCCCATCCGACCAGCCCATCAAACGGGACCACCGGCGGCAACCGCTTCGCGTGAACCCGCGCCGACGGGGGAGGCCGTGGCGGTACCGTCGGCCGCATGACCGAACTCAGCGACTGGACCTACGTGGTGACCGACATCGAGGTGGACGGCCCGTGGCCGGGACCGAACTCGATGCGGTCCTTCGCGTCCGTGGCCACGACCATGGACGGCCGGACCTTCGGCGAGTTCGAAGCCGTCCTCGAACCGCTTCCCGGATCGGCCCCGAACCCGCGCACGAAGGAATGGTTCGACTCCGAGCCGGGCGCCTGGGAGGCCGCGACGACGAACCCGGAGCCCGTCACCGACGTCATGACCGGGTACGTCGAGTGGGTCCGGTCCCTGCCCGGCCGGCGGGCGTTCGCCGCGGCACCCCTGTCGTTCGACGGAACCTGGATCGACTACTACCTGCGCCGGTTCACCTCCTTCGGACTGCACCAGGGCCCCTACGAGCAGGATCTCCTCTTCCACGGCCCGGCCCTGTGCCTGCGCTCGTACACGGCGGCACTGACCGGCCGACCGCCCGCGGACCTCCCGGCACCGGCGCTGCCCCCGCACTGGCTCGGCGGCGTGCGGCACACCCACAAGGCCCTCGACGACGCGCGCGGCTTCGCCGAGCTGCTGCACTTCCTCACCCGGAACTCCAGGACGCCCGCCATCACCTTCGACACCTGAGGACCACCCCGCGACCACCGGCCCCCGGTCACGCCTCCGGAAACGGCGGGCCATCGTCCATTACCCGCAGCAGCCTCCGCGCAGGCCCGTCTTCCTTCGGCCGCACCCAAGGCATAGACGGCCCTCCGCGCGCCCGGGGCCCCCGTCGCATCACACACCCCACCCTCCACTGCCTCCCCCCACCACGAGTGCCCCGAGGCCCTCGCGCGAGAAGTCGGCCAGCCCGACTTCTCGCGCAGACCAACACTCCTACCGCCGCCCCGGAAACACCAGGAAGGCCCACCCTCCAGCCAGGACGGCGAGCCCGCACCCGACCGGCCCTCCGCGCGGGCGCCTCCGGCAACTCGGCCTCGCAGACCACGTGCGGCGCCCCGACCAGTCCAAGCAGGAACGGCACCATAGGAGCCGCCGCCTCGCCGACGACATCGGCCAGTTCACCAACAGCTCTGCGGCCCCGACCTCCTCCCCGCAGGCAATCCTGGACAGCAACAGGGGAACGCGCCCGGACGGAGCCCCCGCCACATCACGCAGCTCACCCCAGCGGACCCCGAGAACCTTCCTCAGCAGGCTTCCCCCACCGCGAGAAGTCGGCCGGTCCGACTTCTCGCGCAGACCAACGCACCACCAGCGCCTCGGAAGTACCAGGAAGGCCAACCCTCCTGCCAGGACAGCAAGCCCACGACCGACCAGCCCACCTGAACAGCCCTCCGCGCGGCCACCTCCAAGCCGGGCTGCGGCCGACAGCTCGCCGCCCGGATCCCCCATCGCATCCCGCAGCTCACCCCGGCGGCCCCCGGAAACCATCCTCCGCAGCCTCCCCCCACCGTGAGTAGCCCGAGGCCCTCGCGCGAGAAGTCGGCCAGCCCGACTTCTCGCGCAGACCAACGCTCCTACCGCCGACCCGGGAGCACCAGGAAGGCCAGGACGGCGAGGCCGCGACCGACCAACCCGCGTGGACGGCCCTCCGCGCGGCCGCCTCCAAGCCGGGTTGCAGCCGACGGCTCGCGCCGTTCCGGCAGGCCGGAACCCCCGTCGCATCGCGCGGTTCTCCCCTCAGCAGAGTTCCTGGACGGCGAGGGACCCGGGCCCTCGCGCGAGAAGTCGACCGGTCCGACTTCTCGCGCGGCCCAACGCTCCTACCGGGGGCCAGGGGCGCCAGGAAGGCCAGCCCTCCGGCCGAGACGGCGTGCCCGCGACGGCCACTCGGCCTTGCGGACCATGTGCGGCGCCCCGAGCAGGTCGAGTAGGAACGGGACCGACGACGAACCCCAGCGCACAGACGGCATCGGTCAGTTCACCAACAGACCTGCGCCTCCCACAGGCGATCCGGGACAGCAGTGGGGGAATGCGGCCGGCCGGAGCCGTGGTCGCGTCGCGCGGTTGCCCCCTCAGCAGGGTTCCTGCAGTGCGAGCAACCCCGGGGCCGCTAGGAGCTGTCCGGCCGATCATTGATGGCGTTCATCTGGCTGCTGCTTGAGGCGCCTGTGGCGGCGGCCTGAAGTCGATTGCCAGAGATCTGCCGCTGCGCGACCCTCGTCGGATGGATACGGATGAGGGTCGGAGACTGATTCGGGTCGTGCAGACGTGTTCTGCCGGCCCGTCACAGTGGGATGCCTGGACGGTAGACGGCCAGTACCTATATCTCCGATACCGGCATGGTGAGGGCTGCGTCGAGTGGCATCCCGACCCTGGCTTTTATGACAGCCCGGAGTCTTGGAACGAGGGCCGCTCGGGGCTCCTCGTCGAATGGGACGACGGCACCGACGGCGGTGTCATCAGCCTTGAGGACTTCCTCGCGGCAGCGGGCTTGGTGCTGGCGCCGGGTGCCTCGGTGAGCTGAGGTCAGGTGCGAAGCCAGACGACGAGGGCGGCCGCGGTGGCGGTGCCGAGGAAGACGTATCCGCGCTTGTCATAACGGGTCGCAACGGCGCGGGAGTTCTTCAGCTTGTTGATGGCCCTCTCGACGGTGTTGCGTTTTCTGTACCGCTCCTCGTCGAAGCCTGGGGGCCGTCTACCTCACGCTCCTTTGCGCAGGCGGGCGGCCTGGCTGTCGGACTTCTCCGGGATTGTGTGCCGGATGTCGCGGCGCTGCAGGTACTGACGGCAAGGCCCGTTGCTGTAGGCCTTATCGGCCGCGACGCTGTCAGGCTTCTTGCGGGGCCTGCCCGACCCGAGCCGGGGGACCCGGATCTTCTCCAGCACCGGCACGAACTGGGTGCAGTCGGCTCGCTGCCCCGGCGTGACGATCAGGGACAGCGGGCGGCAGAAGCCGTCCGCACTCAGGTGGATCTTGCGGGTGAAGCCCCGCGCGAACGCCCCAGGCCCTTACCTCCCGCACCACCTCCACCAGCCGGCCGACGAGGCTCTGCCACGGAGTTTCGTCCTGGCGTTCCAGCGTCTCGTCCCCCTTTGAGTCAGGAAGGCCTGGCGGAGGGTCGGTCCGGGCACCGGCCGCGTGCTGGTGCGCGCGCACGATGGTGGAGTCCACCGAGATGTCCCAGTCGATCTCGCCAGCCGCGTCGGCCACAGCCTGGACCCGCTGCAGCAGACACTCCCAGGTGCCGTCGGCAGACCACAGCCGA
Organism: Kitasatospora sp. NPDC001261; assembly: GCF_042896795.1. Classification (NCBI taxonomy): domain Bacteria; kingdom Bacillati; phylum Actinomycetota; class Actinomycetes; order Kitasatosporales; family Streptomycetaceae; genus Kitasatospora; species Kitasatospora sp. NPDC001261. The sequence continues at coordinate 189,517 of NZ_JBIAXP010000010.1, read as the reverse complement.
TGGCGCTCGTAGACCGTTTTCCATGGGCCGAACCGCTCCGGCAGATCGCGCCAGTGCACCCCGGCCCGAACCCGGTGAAGAATCCCGTCGATCACCTGTCGGTGGTCACGCCACCGCCCGCACCGACCGTTGCTCACTGGCAAGAACGGCCGCAGCCGCTCCCACTCCGCGTCCAACAGATCTCCGCGTTCTCCCCGCCCCATAGCGAGAACAACGAGCAGATCAAGCGACAGGCACATGATCGGCCGGACAGCACCTACCGGCGGGCTGGGAGGGCCAGGAAGGCCAGGCCTCCGGCGAGGACGGCGAGGCCGTACCAGGAGGCGGTGGGCAGGCGTTCGTCGAGGGCGGCTACGCCGAGGACCGCCGCGACGGCGGGTTCGGCGAGGGTCAGGGTGGTGGCGGTCTGGGCGGTGGTGTGGCGTAGGCCGTGGCCGAAGAGCCAGTAGGCGAGGAAGGTGGTGATCACCGCGAGGTGCAGCACCACGCCTGCCCCGCGCGGCGTGAGCAGCCAGCCCGTGGGGCCGCACAGCAGTACCGGGAGGACGATCAGCGCTCCGCCGCCGAACATCGCGCCCATCACCCCGCCGGAGGGGTGTCCGCCGGCGATCAGCCGCCCGCCGATCAGCGAGTAGACGGCGTACGAGAGTCCCGAGAGCGCGGCCAGGAGCACGCCCGGCAGGTCCACCGTCGTGCCGCCCCCGGCGAGTTCGGGGCCGAGCACCAGGAGGGCGCAGCCGAGTACGGCCAGCGCGGTGGCCCCGGCCCAGCGTCCGCCGGGCCGTCCCTGTCGGGTGAGCCAGCCGAGCAGCCCGGTGAACACGGGCGCGCTGCCGAGCGCGATGACGGTGGCGACGGCCACGCCGGTACGGCTCACCGCCGGGTAGAAGGTCACCGGGTATCCGGCGACCGCGATGGCGCCGGCCGCGAGCAGCCACCGCTCGTGCGGCCCGCACTTCCGGGGGAGTACGCGGGCGGTGCGGTCGGTGAGGAAGAGGAGCAGCCCGCCGAGGACCAGCCCGGCGGCTCCGATTCCCGCGGCCGGGGCGCCTGCGGGTGCCAGTGAACTGGCCGTCCCGGTGGTGCCCCAGAGCACGGCGGCGGTCAGGATCGGCGCCACGCCGCCGCGCGGGCGGGTACGGCGGGCGCGGCGGGGGGCCGTGGGGAGGGTGCGGGCAGGTGAGGACAAACGATTCGGCACAGTCGTGAACTTCCGTCGTCGAAGACCGTCAGGGGAACGGGTTTCCGAGAACGGGCGCACGCCGCCGACCCACGGCGGCCACTGTCGGGCCGAGCCGGGGTCGTGGGGGGTCAAGCCACCGAAGCGCGCGCCCGATCAGGCGCTGAGCGGTGGCAGCACGACGTGCCAGTACAGGTTCACGCGTCGATGGTACCGACCGGCGGGCGCGAGAAGTCGGCCGGTCCGACTTCTCATGCGGCGAGGGCCGTTGACGCGTCCTCACCCCGCAGGAACGGTCTCCTCGCGGCAGTCGCAGGGTCCGGGGCGCAGAACGCGACCGCCCGCCCCACGCGCCCCCAGGAGGCCGTCACGCCCCTCCCGGGGGCGCGTCTCCTCGGCCGTGCAACCACCGGCGGCCCGCCCTCGACTTCCGGACCGTAGCGGACCGTTCATTCCTCCCTACGCTGAGTGTCGACCCCATCGGCCCACCGGAAGGACCCGCTCGTGCGCCGCTCCAGCCTCGTGCTGTCCCTGGCCCTGACCACCGTGGTCGCCTCCGCCCTGATGGCCGCCGACGTCGTGAAGGACGAGCCCTACCTGTCGGTGACCCTGCCGGTGCTCCGCGATCCGAAGGCCCAGCAGCTGCTCCACCACATGACGGACCCGGTGCAGGAGTGGGTGGAGTCCCGGGATCCGGCGGCGGCCGGCTACGCCGGGACGGTGATCGACGCGGCGAACCAGCACGCCGACATCTACTGGAAGGGCGAGACCCCGGCCCAGGTCCGTTCCCTGCTCGACGCGAACGCCGCGGACGTCGGCCCCGGCTACACCGTCGACGTCCATCCGAGCCCGTACTCCCGCGCGGAGATGCGCGCCGCGATCGACCGGTTCACGGCCGCGGTGGCGCGGGACGCGTGGACGTCGATCGGCCCGCAGGAGGACGGCACCGCCATCGCGATCACGTACGCGCCGGCGCCGGCGAAACAGCTGACCGGCGGCGACGCGACCGTACAGGCGTACTCCTCGCGGGCCGCCGAGATCGCCGGGATGCCGGTGTCGGCCGGCGTCGAGGAGACACCGGTGGCGCTGTCCGGCAACCGGCACTCCGACAGCGCGCCGTACTACGCGGGCGCCGAGGTGAACACCGGAAAGGCGTCGTTCTGCTCGACGGCGTTCAGCGGCTGGAAAGGCGGGACGAAGGTGGTGCTGACCGCCGCACACTGCGGCGGCGGCCGGTACTACAACGGCACCGGCAGCTACATCGGCGACCTGGCCGCGGTCGGCAACGGCCTGGACGTCGGCATGATCGCGGTCAACGGGAACGGCGGCGGCCGGTTCTACGACGGTTCCTGGTCGGACAACGGCGGCTCGTCCCGGCACACGTACGGCGCCGGGCGGAACAACGTCGGGGACCTGATCTGCCTGAGCGGCGCCCAGTCGGGGTGGAAGTGCGACGTGCAGGTCAAGCGGGTCGACGTGGAGACGACGAACGACGAGGGCACCAAGATCAAGCCGGTGGACATCGCGGAGTCGAAGGGCGGCGACCGCCGGGCGGTCGCCGCGAAGGGCGACAGCGGCGGCCCCGCACTGGCGAACCCGTCCGGCCCGAACGGCGACATGGAGGCCCGCGGCGTCATCGTCGCCGCCAGGTCGGAGGTCGCCTGCCCGCCCGGATCGACGGCGCACCAGACGACCTGCTACGCGCAGGTGCTGTACGTGCCGATGACGCCGGTGGTCAACCAGATGGGCTTCTCGATCTCCTGACCCGGGACGTCATGACCCGGCTTCGCCACCCCCGATGGCGAGCGCGAGCTTCCACACGCCGGTGGACGGATTGGTCTCGTGCTCGCTCCCGGGCTCCGCCAGCTGCTTCGCCCGGCTCGCCGCCAGCCGCCAGTGCGGTTCGTAGTGGTCGAACTTCACGCCGGTCTTCTCGTATCCGGCCGGGAAGGTTCTCTCAAGGACTGGCAGGAGTTCCCTGAACGAACGGGCCGGACGGCGGTATTCCGTGAAATGCAGCAGGAGCCACACCTCGAAACACGGATTGGAGAACGCCACCTCGATATTCCGAGCACTCGACTTCAGCGCCTGTGGGACGCTTGCGTCCGCTCGGCTTCGCCGCCCTTGCCATCATCGTCCCCCCGCGCCGCAATGGCACTGGCAAAATCGTCGTCGATGTACGGCACGCCGCCGTAACTCCCGCCGAGGTACCGCCGCTCGCGGTTCTCCTCTTGGCGCGGCTTGAAGTCGGCGAGGGCGAACAGCTCCGTCTCGCCGTGCTCGTTCTTCTCCACGAACCAGACCTGGTCCCGCCGCAGGACGTCCTCGCCGTCGGTTCGGCCGAGCAGGCTGGCATCGTGCGAGGTGAAGATCAGCTGGGCACCGTTCGGGTTGGTCGCGGAATTCTGGAACAGCCCGATCAGGCGCGCTGTCAGGATCGGGTGGAGGCTCGAATCGATCTCGTCCACCACGAAGGTGCCACCCCGACGGAGCGCCCCCATGAAGAGAGGTGCCTGCCGCAGCAGGGCCTGGGTGCCCTCGGACTCCTCGGAAACGTCCATCCTGACGATCCCGTCGCGCCCGCGATGGCCTATCCAGGGGCGCATGACCTCACGTGGTCCGTGCTCTTCGAGTTCCTCCAGCCGCCACGGCGGAATGCGCGTACCGTAGCGCTTCCGCAGCTCTTCCTCGTCGAGCAGCACGCGCTCCGTGCCGCATTCCGCGATCCCGAGGTCTGCGGCACGCAGGAGCGCGATGAACTCAGGGTGCCGGTCCGGGTTTTCGAGGATCCGCGCTGTACCGATGCGGCCAGGGCCCTGCATTCGCCGGCTGAACTGGAGGCTTCGGGCGAACCAGTCGTACACCGGGCGGAAGTCGTCCTGCCGGGAGCGTGCCGCGAGGGACATGAAGAGGACGTTGGGCTCTGTGATGTTCTCGACCAGCTCCAGCTCTCGCCGGTGCTGCGAGTCACCGATCTCCAGCCCGTCGACCGAACGCTCGAAGATCTTGCGCTTCCTGCCGTGGGGGAAGCTGTGCAGCCATTCGTCGACCACCCGGTCGTCGTCCACGCTGAACCCGTAGGTGTAGCGGATCCCGTCGATCAGCAGGTCCACCACGTACCAGGACGGTTCCCCGCGCGCCGCCTCTTCGAGCCGGAAGGGTTGACGGGCCACGCCCCCGTCCGGCTCCGCGTCGCGATGCGAGCTGACGACCATCCTGGTCATGTACGCCAGGGCATCGATGACGTTCGATTTGCCAGCGGCATTGGCCCCGAAGATGCCCACCACAGGGACCGCTTCCCAGTGCGTCCCGGGCGGCCGGTCCGCGTCGTAGACCGGGTTCAGCTGTAGGGATTGCTCGTCTCTGATCGAGCGGTGGTTCGCGACCCTGAAGTTCAACAGCATCTGTGATCCCCCCTTCGCGGGCTGTGGGGCCTTTCTGTGCAAGTGAATCGCGCAAACAGGCCTTGGGCAAGCGTGGACAGGCTCTCACATGCCAGTGACCATCCCGGGAGTCACAGACCTCCCACGCCGAGGCTCCCGAATCCGGCGCAGGAAGTCGGCCGGTCCGACTTCTCGCGCAGGCCCCTCGGGTGGAGAGAGGTTCAGCGGCGCTGACGGCGGCCATGGCCACCTCGTCGGCGAACACGGCGGACACGGCGGACATGGCGCGAGCGGGCGCCACGTCCGCCGCGAAGTCCTCGTCCGGCCCGGATCGCCGGAGAACGTCGTTCAGCGCGGCTCCATTGCCCGATGCGGCGGCCGCCCCGGGCGGCGTGAGTGCGGGGGCTGCTCGGCAGGGCTCGTGGTCAGCGCGTGGCCGGGTGCAGGCCGCCGATGGGCCATTTCGGGCCGGTGTCCGGGGCGCCCTGCCAGGCCCACTGGGTGTCGGGGGTGACGGTGATGCCGTAGTCGTACGGGTCGGGGCGGCCCAGCGCGTCCCACTGCGTCCAGGCGGCCAGCACCTCGTCGCCGAGGCGGCGCGGCCCGCCCTGGAGGAGCAGCGATCGGGAGCGGATCTCGGCCCACGAGCGGTCCCCGTCGTGGAGCAGGGTGGCGGGCCCGTCCTCGCCCCGCACCGTGGACAGCACGGCGTCCGGGACGGCGACGCGCAGCGCGAACCGGAGGTGCCAGTCCTCCAGGCCGGCCGGGTCACGGTCCAGTGCCCCGTGCGCCTCGGGTTCGGCACCGCGGCGCACCTGCGCATAGGCGGCGGGCCCCGTGCCCGGCTGGGCCGGACCGGTCCGGTCGCCCATGAACTGGGCCAGGCCGTGGACCCAGCCGTGTGCGGCGGCCCCGTCGTCGGCGACGGTGAGGGCGACGTACCCCAGCCGGCCCCAGGGGTAGACGATCCGCCCACCGGGCCGTACCGCCTCCACCCAGGACCAGGGCACGGTCTCGACGGCGTACGTGGCGTGCAGCCGGTCGACCTGGCCACCACCCGGCACCCCGCCGTCGGTGCCGTCACCTGCCGTCACCTCGGCGTCGAGCCCGGCGGCCGCGAGTCGGGTGCGGGCGAACGCGGCCAGGTGCTCGTCGACTTCGGTGCCGACCACCAGCCTGGGCCCGGCCCGCCAGGCGGACAGTGCCGCCGTCCAGCCCTGGCCGGTGCCGAGGTCCCACACCCGGTGCCCCGGTTCCACGCGGAGGCTGTCCAGCATGTCCGCCACCACGGAGGGCGCGGACAACGACGACGACGGGAGTCCTCCGGTGAGCTGGGTGACGGCTGCGGAGTAGGCCCCGGAGTACAGTTCACCCGCCCAGCCGCCCGGATCCACCGCGCGGTCGAGCGGTGCGTAGGCCCGGCCGTCCCACCGCCACAACCTGTCCGGTGCGAACCCGTCCCGGGGCAGCGCGGCGAAGGCCTCGCGCAGCCACGGCGAGTCGGCCGGCCACGCCCCGCCCCGCTCCATCTCCGCGTGCAGGCGCGTCCGGAGCCCGGCCAGGCCCCCGTCGTCCGCCGTCACTTCTTGTGCTTCCCGTTGCCCGGCGGCGGAACGTCGACCTTGCTGTCGCTGTTGTTCGGCGGCGGAGTCCCCTGCCCGGGGTCCGGCGGCTGCTTCTCGTGCTCGCCCATCGCAGCGTCCCTTCGGTCGTACTCAACGGTCGGCGACCAATCTGGCGCAGCACCGCACCAGGCGGTAGAGGCGTGCGGGAGCTGCCAGGGGCGCGTGCGCGTGTGTGTCCCGCCGGACCGTGCGAGGACCACCCCGACCGGCGCGAGAAGTCGGCCGGGCCGACTTCTCGCGCGGCCGGCGGATGGCCGCGCCACCCACGACGGCCCCGGGTGTTCCGTCCCGTGAGGTCGGGGATGCGGGTGCCACCGGTGGCGTCGGCGCCGCGAAAACCCCGGCGGGCCTTCTGGGCGCTGCCGTAGGATCCGGGCCCGTGCAGAGTGACGATACGACCGGGTCCGAGAGTGCCCAGGGAGCCGAGGAGCCCAGCGGCCTCCGGGCGATCTGGGCGAACACCCTGGAGCCGGTGGCTCCGCTGCCCTGGTACCGGCGGGTGCCCCGCAACGCCCTGATCGCGGCGGGCGTGGTCGTCGGCCTGTTCGCCGCGGTGACCGTCGCGGCGGTGACCGGGTTCGGCGCGCCGACGCGGCACCGGATCGTGCTCGCGGACCGGATCGGCGACCAGGTGCGGCTCCCGGACGAGGACAGCATCCTGACCCTGCGCGCCGACATCGAGCGGCAGATGACGGCCCTGCGGCCGTACCGGGAGCTGACGGTGGCCGGCTACGGCCCCGCCGGGGCGACCGAATCCACGCTGACCCTGATCGGGCTGACCGGTAGCTTCCCGGACGTCCGGCGGGAGCTGGACAAGTACTTCGGCACGGAGACGCAGACGACGGGCGCCCCGTCGGACGACCCGGTGGTGGTCGGGCGCCAGGACTACCCGGCCGGCCCCCTCGGCGGCGCGATGGACTGCGCGGTGCTCGACTTCCCGGCCGTGCCCCAGACCACCTGCGCCTGGGCGGACGGCAGCACCGTCGGCATCGTCGTCGACGAGACGGGCGCCAGCGAGCCCGGGGAACTGGCCCGGCGCACGCTGGACATCCGGGCGGCCGTCGAGGTCGAGGAGAAGGACTGATCGACGGTCCGGCCGGAATCGTCGGACACGACCTGGAGCCGCTGAGATGAAACCCAACCTTGTGGACCCGTCGACGGTCACCACGGAGATGGCCGTGCAGGTTCGCACCTGGCGGGTCGACGAGGAGTTCAGTTGGCGCGCCGTGGCCCGGGCCGCCACCGACCTGTGGGGCTCCGGGTACGGCAGCAACCAGCTGTACGGCCGGGACCTCTGTGCGGCCGCCGCTCACGTGCTGGGCGAGGACCCGGACCGGGAGCCGTGGAACTGACCTCCACCAAAGCGGTTGAGCGCGAGAAGTCGGCCCACCCGACTTCTCGCGCGGCCGGCGACAGGACCAGCGGCGGGGCCGGTCAGTCCCGGTGGGGCTCCGGGGACCACCGGCCGAGCCACTGGTCGGCGCCGAAGGCCTCGAAGCGCTCCACCTCGGTGAAGCCCAGCTTCGCGGCGAGGCGCATCGAGGGGAGGTTGGCGGTCTGGGTGGCGAGCACCACCGGCTCGCCGGGGAGCACGCCGGTGAACCAGTCGAGGACCGCCGCGCACGCCTCGGCGGCGTAGCCGCGACCCCAGGCCTGCGGCAGGAACAGGTAGCCGAGTTCGGCCTGCTCACCGACCCGGCCGAGGCGCCCCGCCTCCTTGCGGAGCAGGACCTGGCCGATCGTCTCCCCGTCGAGATCGACGGCGAAGACCCCGGGGCTCCGGCTGGGCGCCCCGGGCATCTCGCGCTCGACCTCGTCCCGCGGCTTGGGGCCACCGAGGTAGGTGTTCACCTCCGCCGAGGCCAGCAGCTCGACGAACGCCGCACGGTCCCGGGCCTCGGGCTCGCGGAGTACGAGCCGCTCGGTCCTGATCGGGGCGGGCGGCCAGGGCAGCGGGCGCATACAGGTCTCCTGATCCTCTCGGGCGCCGGTTGCCGACGCCGTCGAAGATCAGGACGCGCTCCGGCGGAGCGCCAGTTGCGCGTCTCCGCAGGTCGCGGGCTCAGCCGTGCGGGTTGGCCGGGGTGGGAAGGGCGAGTTCGCACCAGACCGTCTTGCCGATGTAGCCGTCACCGCGCAGGTGGGCGCCCCACGAGGTGGCCAGGGCGGCGACGAGTTCGAGGCCCCGGCCGGACTCGTCGTCCGGGGTGGCCTCGCACGGGGTCGGGAGGGTGGAGTTCGCGTCCGAGACCTCGATCCGGAGCAGGGAGTCGGTGGGGAGGAGAACGCGGACACCGATCATCCGGTCACGCGGGGAACGGGCGTGGCGGCAGGCGTTGGTGACGAGTTCGCTGAGGAGGATCAGCCCGGTCTCGGCGGAGTCGATGGGCACCTCCCACTCGAAGGCCTGCCGGATGAACCGGATACGGGCACGGCCGGCGCTACGGGGGAGCCGGGGGAACATCCACTCGACGACGTCGGCGGGCTGAGTGAGCATCAGGGTCCTTGGGTGTGTACGGACGGCGTCACTCGGGAGAGCTGAGTTCGGCCATTTCACCCTTCGATCGTCGGCATCCAGGCATAGCCTCAACAGTTACACCGCATGTACAGCGACAGCTTGACCGCCCTGTGACCAGGGCAGGGAGGGGTACCGGCCGTGAGCGTGCCGAAGGAGAACCCGATGTCGTGGAAGTACTGCGGCGACCAGCTCAAGCGGTGGCGGGCGACGGCGGGCGTGACGCGAGAACAGTTGAGCCAGGCAGCCAGCTACGACATCGAGAGCGTCCGGTCGATGGAGGCAGGGAGGCGGCGGCCAACGCTCAAGGTGCTTCAGGCGGCGGATGAACTGTGCGACGCGAAGGGGATGCTGGTGGCGGCCGAGCCGTATCTTCTCCCCGAGACCAAGCCGGCGCGCAGTGATGTCTTCTTCGACGTCGAGAAGGAGGCGATTGCCTTCTACTTCTATGAGGCCCTCTACATCCCGGGCCTGCTGCAGACCGAGAACTACGCCAGGGCGGTACTCAGTCGCCACTTGCCACCCGTGGACGACGCCACCGCTAAAGAACGCCTGGCATTCCGTCTCAAGCGGCAGGATCTGCTCGCGAAGCCCGAGGTGATGTTCAGCTTCACCATTTACGAAGCAGCCCTTCACACCTCCGTCGGCGGCAGGGAGGTCATGAAGGAGCAGCTTCACCGGCTGCTTGACTTCGAGGACTCACGCAACACGCGGGTCCAGATCGTACCCACCGGAGAGCTACCCCCTACCGGCCTCTCGGGATCGCTCGTCATCTTGGAAACGGTCAACAACGAGCAGTATGCGTATGTTGAGACACATGAAACGAACGCGCTCCACTCCGAACCACAACTCGTAGGCAGGCTCAGCCGACGCCACGCAATGATCCGCGCGCAGGCGCTGAACGCGAAGGAATCGGCACAGCTCGTCCGAAAGACACTGGAGCAACTATGAACACCACCAAACCGTGGCTCCGCTCTAGCTACAGCGACCACGACGAGGGCAACTGCGTCGAGGTCGCCACCTCCCCCTCCGCCATCCACGTCCGCGACTCCAAGGACAAGGCCGGCCCGACCCTCACCTTCTCCCCCGAAGCCTGGTCCGCCTTCATCACCTTCGCCACCGAAGCTCAAGTGACACGAGCCGAGTGACCCTTTAATGGAACGGTGAGGTAACTACCTCCCAACCACCCTCGTACGCAGCACATATGACTTATCGTCACGACTACACCACAGCCGGTTCCCCCGTGTAGCGTGCGCACCAACGAAACAACCCCCGCCGGTGCTACCAACACCGAACGGGGGTCTGACCGGCACGATCGAAATGCGAGCTCGATCCTGTGGCTACCCACGACGATACCGCCATGGCCACCCCTGGGTACGGCAAGCAGTCCGCCCCGGAGCAACTCCCCCGCTCCGCGCGCGACTTCGCCCACCTCCCGGCCCGCGAGGCCTACCTCGCCTCGCTCATCGACCGTCTCCCCGACGGCGCCGCCATGGACGCGAAGACCCTCGCCGTCCTCCAGCCCCACTACGGGCAGATGGCCTGCCGCTCCGCCCTCACCAAGCTCTCCACCGCAGGTCACCTGCGCCGCGTCCGTGAGCGCCTCGCCTCCCGCCAGTGCCGCTGGGTGTTCCGCACCTACTTCTCCCGGACGCCCCGCTCCGACGGCTGGTGGGCGCACTTCCTCTCCACCGGGGAGGCGTCAACGCCCGCCGCACCCGATCCCCCCAGGGAGCGAACGCTCAACCGCACCTCCCCCACCTCGGCCGCCTATGCCGCCCTCGCCGGCCTCGGCCTGGTCGACCCCCGCCTCGCCCTCTCCGCCGCCGACTGCGCCGCGCTCGAACCGCTGGCCGCCGAGTGGCTGGACCGGGGGACCACGCTCCCCCTCTTCACCGCCGCGCTCACCGCGAACCTGCCGCCGGACATCCACAGCCCGGCGGGCTTCACCCGGCGCCGCCTGATCGACAAGCTGCCACCCGAGCGCCCGCAGTCCCCGCGTCCCCCGCAGCCGGTCCCCATTCCCGAATGCACCGACTGCCGCACCCCCTGCCGCCCGCACGCCCTCCTCGGCGGCCTCTGCCGCGCCTGCCGCAGCACCCCCGGCACCCCAGCGGCCACACCACCCCGCCCGGGCGCCCTCTCCCCGGCCGCCGTCCACCGCCACGCCGCCCGCGCCAGGGGCGCACTCCGGCGGGACAGCGCCCCGCCCCTCCCCCTGCGAGCCCCTTGACGCCGAGCCCCGGCAGACCTCGCCGTCACAGGCAAGCAGGCCCGTGATCATGAATATTCACAGGCGGCAGCGTTAACCTATGCAAAATCCAAAGGTGAACTACGTAACATGCCTTGCATTCGAAGTCATCTGGTTTGCCCGCATGCTGAGATCCATGCGATAGTCGAAGCAGCCCAACGGCGGGCGACACCGCACGCCGCCCTGGGTTGATGACTTCGGCGGGCCCGACCTGGCACTGCCGACGCCCATCGCGCGGCACGCACCCCCTTGGCCGGCGCGATGACTTGCAAGGGCCCCCGCCCGCCGGACCACGGCGAATCCGGGGGCCCTGCGCGTTTCCCCGTGAAAAACGCCGACCGGCCGGACGCCTCAGCCCCGCTCGCGCACCTTCAGCTCGAACCAGACGCCCTTGCCCCGCGGCAGCAGGTCCGCGCCCCAGCGGTCGGAGAGGTCGTCGACGACCCTCAGGCCCCGCCCGCGCTCGTTCACCGGCTGGGGCTCGGCGAGGATCATGCAGGGCAGCGCCCGGGAGGAGTCCCGGACCTCGATCCGGAGCCAGCCGGGCTTGCGGCTGACGTGCAGTCCGATGGTGCGGCCGGCCGCGTGCCGCACCGCGTTGGACACCAGCTCACTGGTGAGCAGTTCCCCGGCCTCCAGGTGCTGGTGGAGCTCCCAGGACTCCAGGACCGAGAGCACCAGCCGACGGGCCACCGGGCCCGACTCCGGCCGGGAGGGCAGCCGTACCTCGTTGGGCGCGGACTGGTCGCACAGTCTGCTGGAATACATCTCCTCCAGCTCCGCGGAGGTGAGCCGCTCCAACGCCGAGAGCCCGCCGCCCTGGACGTCGATCCAGGACACTTCGGCGACCACGCCGGCCCCGGAAACCAATGACTGATCTGCTTCGCCCCAACCCGCCATGCGGACCATCATTGCGGAACGCAAGCAGCCGCGTACGGACAATGAGCAAACGATCTCTCCGCGTCGGCATATGCCGGATGCAAGAAGGGGTCCCCCCGGGCCGACTTCCGTCAATCCCGGGTTGACCCCTCCCCCACCTCAACGGCGGTTTACCAGGCGCTCCACGGGACGTTCCAGCCGCTCAGCCCGTTCGACGGGTCGAGCGTCTCCTTCCTGATCGAGTTCTTCACGATCATCACGTCACCGATCAGCGAGCCGTCGTAGAACTTGCCCGCCGACGTGCCGGAGCCGCCGCCCTCGACGTCCTTGAGGCCCACGCAGCCGTGGCTGACGTTGTCCTCGCCGAAGGTCCTGCTGCTGCTCCAGTAGTTGCCGTGCACGTACGTGCCGGAGTCGGTGAGCCGCATCGAGTGCGGGACCTGGAGGTCGTACGGCGCGCCGGTCATGCCGGGCATGCTGCTGGACTGCATCCGCACCACGCCCTCCTTGGACATGACCACCATCGTGCCGTTCCAGGTGGGGTGTTCGGGCGCGCCGGCGCTGATGTCGATCTCGCTCGACTGGCCACCCTGTACGACCGTCATCTTGTGCGCAGCGGCGTCAACCGTCGAAATCTGGGACCGCCCGATCGTGAAGGGCTCGTCCCGGTCCGCGCCGTACACCCCGGGGGCGATCTCGACGCTCTTCAGCCGGTACTTGACGGTCACCTTGGTGTCCGGCGCCCAGTACTGCTCGGGGCGGAAGTCCAGCCGGCGGTCGCCGAACCAGTGGCCCTTGACCACGGTGCCGTTGCTGGTCTCGAAGCTGATGCCGCGGGCGACCTCGTCCCGGTTCTTCACGTCCTTGCTGAAGTTCACCGAGACGATCATGCCGACGCCGTACGTGGCGTTGTCGTCCACGTTGTCCGAGGCCTTGGCGAGCGCCGTCGGGGTCAGCGTGGTGAAGTCGCTGTCCGCCGTGGCGACCGCGCCGTCGGCGTCCGCGGCCATCGCGCTGACCCGGTAGGCGGTGCCCACCTCCAGGCCCGCCGCGGGCGTCCAGGAGGCGCCGTCGGCGGAGATCGTCCCGGGGACCTCCTTGCCGCTCTTGTCGCTCACCTTGACGGTGGTCAGCTTGCCCCCGGTCGCGCCGACCTTGAGCGCGTTCGGCGCCACGTCCACCGAGCCGGCCTTGGGCTCGATGCTCACGGCGGCCGTGGAGACCTTCGGCGTCTTGCTGCTGGGCGCCGCCTCCGTGGGCTTGGCGCTCGCCGCGCCGGCCGCCAGATCGGCCTTGGCCGCGCTCCCCCCGCCCCCGTTCCCCCCGTTTGCCCCGCTGCCCCCACCGCAGGCGGCCGTCAGCGCCATCGCCCCGCCGACCAGACCGACGGCCACCACTCTGCGTATCGACCTCATCGTCGATTCCCTCCCTCAGAAGATCCGAGAAACTCCCCGTGGACCCGACGGACCCGACCGGTATACGCAACCGGCCACCGGAAAGGTTGCGCCATGCGTGGGGCTGCTCGCCCCGGAAACCGCGGCGGCCCGACCCCAACGAGTGAGGACCGGGCCGCACGACGGACGACAGACGCCGAAGGGGCCTACCAGGCGGCCCAGTCGACGTTCCAGCCGCCGAGCCCGTTGGAGGGCGCGACGGTCTTCTCCTTGGTGTTCACGACCTTGATCGGGTCACCGATCATCGAGTCGTTGAAGAACTTGCCGGCGACGGAGGAGTCGCTGCCGCCCTTCACGTCCTGCATCGACACGCAGCCGTGGCTGGCGTTGGTCTTGCCGAACGGGCTGGCCCAGTAGTTGCCGTGCACGAAGGTGCCGGAGGTGGTCAGCCGCATCGCGTGCGGCACGTCCTGGATGTCGTACTCGCCGCCGAGACCGACGGTCTGCGAGTTCATCCGGGTGACCTTCTCCTTGGACATGACCACCATCGTCCCGCCCCAGGACGGCGTGGCGTCCGCGCCGAGGGTGACCGGCAGGGTGGTGCTCTTGCCGTCCCGCTCGACGGTCATCTGGTGCGCCTTGGCGTCCGCGGTGGAGACCATCGACCGGCCGATGGTGAACGGCTCGTCCTTGTCCACGTCGCCGTAGATGCCGGGGGCGACCTCGACGTTCTTCAGCCGGTACTTGACGGTCACCTTGGTGCCCGGCGCCCAGTACGCCTCCGGACGGAAGTCCACCCGGCGGTCGCCGAACCAGTGGCCCTTCACCACGGTGCCGTTGCTGCTCTCGATGGAGATGCCCTTGACGACGGCGTCCTTGTTCTTGACGTCCTTGTTGAAGTTCACCGAGACGATCATGCCGACGCCGTAGGTGGCGCCGTCGCTGATGTTGTCGTTGGTGGAGATCTTCTTCTCGGGCGTCAGCGTGGTGAACGAGGTGGTGGACGCGGCCACCAGGCCCTCGCCGTCCTTCGCCTGGGCGTTCACCTTGTACGCCATGCCGACCGCGAGCGCGCCCGCGGGCTTCCAGCCGGAGCCGTCCGGGGTGATCGCGCCCTCGACCGGCTTGCCGTCCTTGTCGGTCACCTCGACCGTCGTCAGCTTGCCGTTCGAGACGGACACCTGCAGCCCGTTCGGCGGGACGTCCAGGGCACCGTCCTTCGGCTCCACGGCCAGCACCGCGGCCGAGGGCTTCGGCGTGGCCGACCCGCCCCCGTCCGCCGCGGCCGAGGCCGCGCTGCCGCCACCCGAACCCCCCGTACCGCCCGAACCACTGCCCTTGTCGTCGCCACAGGCCGCGGTGAGCAGCAGTACCCCGCCCATAACCAGCGCCATCGCACTCTTCCGCCCGTAGCGGTTGGTGGTGCGTATCGCGGTGCCGGCCGTCTTCCCCGTCTTCACGGTTTCTCCCCTCCCGGTATTCACTCTCTTGACGCGTTGAGTGCCCCCGTGAGTTGCACCGGACGTGGATCTTTCCGGGCCGGGCTGCGGGCGCGCCGGAGCAGGATAGCTAAGCCGTCCGAGTGAAACCTGAGAGGAGTCGGTTGACGCGGGCGTGAAACCGTGGTGAAGACAGGACGTAACGGGCGAACGGGACTTACGGCAGCGCCGAAGCCGACGGAGGAGCCGCCGAAGCGGACGCGGTGGCCGTCGCCCCCCGGCCCAGCGCGCTCCCCGCCACCCACTGCTCCCACGGCACGTTCCAGCCGTTCAGCCCGTTCTGCGGCGGCACGAAGTCCCCGGACGAGGCCTTCACCTCCAGCACGTCCCCCTCCAGGGTGTGCTCGAACAGCCAGCCCGCCGGGGAGTCCTTGCTCGCCCCGCCCTTGGCATCGGACAGCCCGATGCAGCCGTGACTGGTGTTGGCGGCGCCGAACACCCCCGGGTCCGCCCAGTAGTTGCCGTGCACGAAGGTGCCGGAGGCGGTCAGCCGCATCGCGTGCGGGACGTCCTTGATGTCGTACTCGTCGCCCATGCCGACGGTCTGCGAGTTCATCCTGGTCACCTTGTACTTCTCCGACACCACCATCACCCCCCGGTAGGTGGAGTGGTCCCGGCTGCCGCCGGAGACCTTGAGCACCCGGACCACCTTGCCGCCCTGCCCCGCCCGGACGGTCAGGGTGTGGGCGTCCAGGTCGACGGTGGAGACCTGCGCCCGCCCGACGGTGAAGTGCAGCTCCCGGCTCTGGGTGCCGTACTCCCCCGGCGCGCCCTGCACGTCCTTGAGCCGCAGCGCCACCGTGACCCTCGTCCCGGCCGCCCAGTACGCCTGCGGGCGGAAGTCCAGCCGCTGCCCGTCGAACCAGTGCGCGGCCACCGGCACCGGCGGATCGGCGGTGACCTGCACCGCCTTCTCCACCGCCGCCCGGTCGGTGATCGGACGGCTGAACCGCAGCGAGACCGGCATCCCGACCCCGACCGTGGAACCGTCCTCCGGGGTGAAGAACGCCACGAAGGTGTGCGTCGGGGTGACGGTCGTGAACGCCGAGTGCTGGGCCGCCCGCTGCCCCTGGTCGTCCTCCGCCACGGAGTCCACCGTGAAGGCCGTCCCGAGCGGCAGCGGCCCGTCCGGCGCCCACTCGCCGCCGTCGGCCGCGATCGTGCCCGGCACCTCCGTGCCCTTCCCGTCCGCCAGCCGCACCGAGACCAGCCGCCCCTGCGCCACCGTCACCCGGACGGCCCCCTCCGGCCGCACGTCCTGCGCCCCGTCCACCGGCTGCACCGAGAGCACCGCCCGCGAGGGCGCCGCCGGGGCCGTACGCCCACCCGGCCCCACCGCGTCCCCGTCCGGCACGCCCGGAGGCCCGCCGCACCCCGCCAGGACCGCCACGCAGCAGGCCACCGCCGCCACGCCCCGCGCCCACACCCGTCCACGGCGCCGCATCCCGGGGCCCTCCCACTGTTCAAGTCCGATGCCCGGAACAACGAGAACCCTCCCAACGAAGACACGCCGCCCCCGAAACCCCCGCTCCCGAAACCCCGGACCGCTTCCGGCCAACACATTCCGGGAAAGAGAAGGTGAATGGACCCAGAACACCCCGCCCAGGGAGGCCCCCGCCATGGCGTCAGAACAGCAGCTGAACCCCGGCAGCTGCCAACCCCTCGGCGCCCGCCACCACCTGGACCGCACGGGCCGGCGAGGCACCAACTTCGCCCTCTGGGCCCCCGCCGCCGAAGCCGTCGAACTGTGCCTGTTCGACGAGGACGGCCAGGAGACCCGCCACCACCTCACCGAGCAGGACGTCCAGGTCTGGCACGGCTTCCTCCCCGGCGTGCGCCCCGGCACCCGCTACGGCTACCGCGTGCACGGCCGCTGGGACCCGTGGACCGGCGCCCGCTGGAACCCCGCCAAGCTGCTGCTCGACCCGTACGCCCGCGCCGTCGACGGCTGTTACACCTCCCACGACGCCGCCTGCGCGGCCGTCCGCAACTGGCCCGAGGCGGACGTCGCCGACACCGTCCGGGACAACCGCGACTCCGCCCCGTACGTGCCCAGGTCCGTGGTCGTCCACGACGAGGACGACTGGTCCGACGACCGCCGCCCGAAGACCCCGTGGGCCGAGACCGTCCTCTACGAGCTGCACGTGCGCGGCTTCACCATGCGCCACCCCGACGTCCCCCCGCCCCTGCGCGGCACCTACGCCGGCCTTGCCCACCCCGCCGCCCTCGCCCACCTCACCCGCCTCGGGGTGACGGCCGTCGAACTGCTGCCGGTGCACCAGTACGCCAGCGAGGACCACCTCCAGGCCCGCGGCCTGGTCAACTACTGGGGCTACAACACGATCGGCTACTTCGCCCCGCACGCCGGCTACTCCGCCTCCGGCTCCCGCGGCGGCCAGGTCGGCGAGTTCAAACGGATGGTCCGCGCCCTGCACGCCGCCGGGATCGAGGTGATCCTGGACGTGGTGTTCAACCACACCGCCGAGGGCGCCGAACTCGGCCCCTCGCTCAGCCTCCGCGGCATCGACAACGCCGCTTACTACCGCCTCCCGCCCAACCGCCCGCGCGGCTACGCCGACTACACCGGCTGCGGCAACACCCTGGACACCCGCCGCCCCCAGGTGATCCGGCTGGTCACCGACTCGCTGCGGTACTGGGTCACCGAGATGGGCGTGGACGGCTTCCGCTTCGACCTGGCCGCCGCCCTGGCCCGCGGCGGCACGAACGGCGGCGACGCCGTCGACACCGACCACCCCTTCCTCGCCGCCGTCGCCCAGGACCCGGTGCTGAACCGGGTGAAGCTGATCGCCGAACCCTGGGACGTCGGCCCCGGCGGCTACCAGGTCGGCGGCTTCCCCCCGCTGTGGGCCGAGTGGAACGACAAGTACCGCGACACCGTCCGGGACTTCTGGCGCGGCGCCCGCCCGGACGTCCGCGAACTCGGCTACCGCCTCTCCGGCTCCTCCGACCTCTACCAGCGGGCCGGCCGCCGCCCGTACGCCTCGGTCAACTACGTGACGGCGCACGACGGTTTCACCCTGCGCGACCTGGTCTCCTACGACCGCAAGCACAACGAGGCCAACGGCGAGGACAACCGGGACGGCACCGACGACAACCGCTCCTGGAACCACGGCGCCGAGGGCGAGACCACCGACGAGCAGGTCAACCGGCTGCGCCTGCGCCAACTGCGCAACCTGACGGCCACCCTGCTGCTCTCCGCCGGCGTCCCGATGCTCACCGCCGGGGACGAGCTCGGCCGCACCCAGGGCGGCAACAACAACGCCTACTGCCAGGACAACGAGGTCGGCTGGCTGGACTGGTCGCTGCTGGAACAGCCCGGCTGGCAGGAGCTGTGCGCGCTCACCGCCCGGCTGGTCCGGCTGCGCCGGGACCACCCGGTGCTCCACCGGCGGGCGTTCTTCTCCGGCCGGGCCACCACCCCCGGCGGCCGGCCCGACCTCACCTGGTTCACCCCGCGGGGCACGGAGATGACCGAGGCCGACTGGTTCGCGCCGACCGCCTGCCTCGGCATGCTGCTCTCCGGCTCCGCGCTGCCCGAACGGGACGAGGCCGGACGGCCGATCAGTGACGACGGCTTCCTGCTGCTGCTCAACGCGGGCCACGAACCGGTGGTGTTCACCCTGCCCGCGGCGGCGCCGGCCCCCGGCTGGGAGCCCCTGGTCGACACCGCCGCCGTACACCCCGACGAACCGGCCCCGGCCGGCACCGTCGTGCTGGGCGGGCGCTCGCTGCGGCTGCTGCGCGCGCCCGCCCCCGCCACGTAGCCGGGGCTCAGCTCCCGGCGTGCCCGAGCTCGACGTTCTCCAGCACGCCGATCGCGTCCGGCACCAGCACCGCCGCCGAGTAGTAGGTGCTCACCAGGTAGGAGGCGATCGCCTTCTCGTCGATGCCCATGAAGCGGACGTTCAGGCCCGGCTCCACCTCGTCCGGGATGCCGATCTGGGTCAGGCCGACCACGCCCTGGTTGTCCTCGCCGACGCGCATCGCGATGAACGCGCTGGTCTGCTGGTCGGACACCGGGATCTTGTTGCACGGGAAGATCGGCACCCCGCGCCAGGTCGGCCGCTGCTTGCCGAGGACGTCGACGGTGGACGGGTAGACGCCGACCCGGTTGCACTCCCGCTCGAAGGCCGCGATCGCGCGCGGGTGGGCGAACAGGTAGTCGGTGTCGCGGCGCATACTCAGCAGCTCGTCCAGGTCGTCCGGGGTGGGCGCCCCGGCGCGGGTCTGGATCCGCTGGTCGAAGTCGGTGTTGCCGAGCAGGCCGAACTCCGGGTTGTTGATGATCTCGTGCTCCTGCCGCTCCCGCAGGGCCTCGATGGTCAGCCGCAGCTGCTCCTCGGTCTGGTTCATCGGCTGGTTGTAGAGGTCCGCGACCCGGCTGTGCACCTTGAGCACGGTCTGCGCGACGCTCAGCTCGTACTCGCGCGGCCTCAGCTCGTAGTCCACGAAGGCGCCGGGCAGCTCGTACTCGCCCTGCCGGCCGGCCGCGAGGTCGATCTCCGCCTCGCCGTGCTCGTTCTGCGCCTGCGCCGCGTCCGCGGCGAAGCCCAGCAGCTGCTCGCGCAGCGACTCGGAACGGCCGATCAGCTCCTGGAGCACCGGCCAGGACAGCGCCATCGCGACCCCGGAGGTGCTCGCCTTCACGGTGTACGGCCAGCTGCCGCCGCCCTCGGTGATCGCCTCGTCGCCGACGTGGTCGCCGTCGGCGAGCGTGCCGAGCACCGTCACCTCGCCGTACTTGCCGGTGCCGATCCGGTCCACCTTGCCGTGCGCGATCAGGAACACCTCCTCGATCGGCGCCCCCTCCTGCACCAGCACCTCGCCCTGCGCGAAGTCCCGCTGCACGAACCGGCGGGCCAGCTCGGCCAGCACCTCCTCGTCCTCGAAGCCGCGCAGCGCCGGGACCTCCGCCAGCGAGGGGGCGATCACCGTCACCGCGGCGCCGGTCTTGGCGAAGCTCACCCGGCCGCGCCCGGGCGCGTAGCTCAGCCGCCGGTTGACCCGGTAGGTACCCGCGCTGACCTGCACCCACGGCAGCATCTTCAGCAGCCAGCGGGAGGTGATCTCCTGCATCTGCGGCTTCGACTTGGTCGTCGTCGCCAGGTTCCTCGCCGCGGTCGTGCTGAGGCTGAGCTGGGCCCGTACCTGCACGATTGCCGAGCCGGGGCCGGGGGTGGGCTCGGTTTCGACCGTCATCTGTGCACTCCTGTCACTCACGCACCACTGGACATCCGTACAGGACGTGTCATCGGCTCATCGGCAGGCGCCCGCAAGAGGCGCACGGCGCACTCCTACCTGCACGAATGGCGGCGCGCGCCCCCTAATTCGCGCCCGCACCGCCCGTCCGAGTGGCCGGTTCTCGCCGGGCGCCACCGACAGGGGCGAAAAACCGGATGAGAAATGACGGCCCGTCTGCCTACCCTCACCGCGATGGCCGAGAACAGACAAGACCCCGAGAACCCGACCCCGGGAAGCCCCCAGAGCGACGGAACCGGCCCCGCCGGGCCCGGGCCGCGGCACTCCACGGTCCGCTCCCTGCTGCGCCTGTGGCCGTACGCGCGCGCCGTCCGCGGCCGGCTGGCCGTCTCGGTGACGGCCGCCACCCTCGGCATGCTCAGCACCCTCGCCGTCCCGGTGGTCCTCGGCCTGATCGTGGACGGCCCGCTCGCCGAGCACGACCTGGCCGGCCTCTGGCCGCTGGTCGGCCTGCTGCTGGTCCTCGGCACGGTCGAGTCCGCGCTGTTCTACACCCGCCGGGTGGTGCTGGCCCGCCCGCTGGCCGGGCTGGAGACGGCGATGCGCGGGGACCTCTTCGCCAAGCTCCAGCGGCTGCCGGTCTCCTTCCACGACCGCTGGGGCTCCGGCCAGCTGCTCTCCCGGGCCACCGCCGACATGTACACCATGCGGCTGTTCCTGGCCTTCCCGCTGGTCTTCCTGATCGTCAACTCGGTGATGTTCCTGGCCGGCACCGTGGTGATGTTCACCCAGGACTGGCGGCTCGCGCTGATCGCCCTGGTGCCCGTCGTCCCGCTGTTCGTGCTCACCCGGCGGTTCGAGTCCGGCTTCTCCGGCGCCGCCCGGCTCGCCCAGGACCAGAACGGGGACATCGCCACCCTGGTCGAGGAGTCCGTCCTCGGCATCCGCATCCTCAAGGCCTTCGGCCGGCACCGGTCGATGACCGAGCGCTTCCGCGCCCAGGCCCAGGAACTGCGCCGCACCGAACTGCGCAAGGCGCACCTGCTCGCCAACCTCTGGGCCGTCATCGTCGGCCTGCCGGAGATCGCGCTCGCCGGCGCCCTCGCCGTCGGCGCCTACCTGGTGGCCCACGACGACCTGAGCGCCGGCACCCTGGTCGCCTTCCTCTCCACCGCGCTCGCGCTGCGCTGGCCGGTCGAGTCGCTCGGCTGGCTGCTCGCCTACGCCAACGAGGCCGCCACCGCCACCGACCGCTTCTTCGAGGTGCTGGACGAACCGGACACCCCCGAGGCGGACACCCCCGCCCCGGGCACCGCCGCCGCGCCCACCGCCCCGGACGGCATCCGCTTCACCGGCGTCCGCTTCCGCTACCCCGACGCCCCCGACGACAGCCCCGACCTGCTGGCCGGCGTCGACCTGCACATCCGCAGCGGCGAGACGATGGCCCTGGTCGGCGCCACCGGCAGCGGCAAGACCACCCTCACCGCCCTGCTCCCCCGGCTGTACGAGGCCACCGCCGGCACCATCACGCTGGACGGCCGGGACATCCGCGAACTGCCCCGGCCGCGGCTGCGCGAACTCGTCTCGGTCGCCTTCGAGGAGCCCACCCTGTTCTCCGCCACCGTCCGGGAGAACGTCCTGATGGGCGCCCCGGGCGCCGGCGAGGAACAGCTGCGCACCGCCCTCGACACCGCCCAGGCCGGCTTCGTCGAGAAGCTCCCGAACGGCCCGGACACCGAGGTCGGCGAGCAGGGCCTGAGCCTGTCCGGCGGCCAGCGCCAGCGCCTCGCGCTGGCCCGCGCGGTGGTCGGCGACCCGGCCTTCCTCGTCCTGGACGACCCGCTCTCCGCCCTGGACGTGCACACCGAGGCCCTGGTCGAGCGGGCCCTGCGCGAGGTCCTCGGCACCACCACCGCCCTGGTGGTCGCCCACCGCCCCAGCACCGTGCTGCTCGCCGACCGGGTCGCGGTGCTGGCGGACGGCCGGATCACGGCCGTCGGCACCCACCAGGAACTGCTGCGCGACTGCGCGCACTACCGGGAACTGATGTCGGGCGAGGCCGCCCTGATACCCGACGGCCCCCTCGCACCGGAAGGAGCGCGCGCATGACCACCACCGCCGAACCCGTACGGGCCGAACCCGTCGCGCCGGCCGAGGAGGAGCTGCCCCCGCCGCCGGCCGACGAGGAGGACATCCCCGTCCCACCCGGCGCGCCCCGGGCGCTGCTGCGCTCGCTGCTGCGCACCCACCGGGCCCGGATCACCGTCGCGATGGTGGTGATCCTGGTCCAGCAGGCCGCGCTCCAGTCCGGCCCGCTGCTGGTCGCGGTGGCGATGGACCGCGGCATCCCGGCGCTGCGCGAGCACGACTCCGGCCCGCTGATCGCGGTGGTCGCGGCCTACCTGTTCTGCGCGCTGCTCAGCCCGGTGCTGCAGTGGGTCTTCATCAAGATCAGCGCCCGGGTCAACCAGGACATCGTGCTGGAGCTGCGCGGCCGGATCTTCCGGCACGCCCAGCGGCTCAGCCTGGACTTCCACGAGCGCTACACCTCGGGCCGGATCATCTCCCGCGCCACCAGCGACATCGACGCGCTGCGCGAGCTGCTCTCCGAGGGCCTCCAGGAGCTGCTGACGGTCCTGCTGTCGGTCTGCTACATCTCGGTGCTGCTGGTGGTGCTGGACTGGCGGCTCGGCCTGGTCTCGCTGGCGTCCTTCCTGCCGCTGGCCCTGATCGCCCACTCCTTCCGCCGCCGCTCGCGCCGGGTCTACCGGCGCTCGCGCACCTCGGCCGCCTCGCTGATCGTCCGCTTCACCGAGACCATGAACGGCATCCGCCCGGTGCAGGCCTTCCGCCGGGAGAAGGCCAACGACGCCGCCTTCGCCGTGGTCAACCGGCAGTCCGCCACCGCCACCGCGGACGGCCTGCTGGAGATCGCCCGCTACGTCGGCCTCTCCCGCCTCACCGCCAACCTGTGGTTCGCCGGCGTGGTGCTGCTCGGCGCCTACCTGGTCGTCGACGACGCGCTGGAGCTGGGCGTGCTCACCGCCTTCGCGCTCTACCTGCGCCGGCTCTTCGACCCGGTCGACCAGCTGGCGATGTTCCTGAACAGCTACCAGTCGGCCGCCGCCGCCCTGGAGAAGATCGCCGGCCTGCTCGCCCACGAACCGACCGTCGCCGAGCCGGCCGAACCCGCCGAACTGCCGGAGGCCTCCGGCCAGGGCCGCGCGGTCGCCTTCGAGGGCACCCGCTTCGCCTACCGGACGGGCAAGGAGGTGCTGCCGGCCTTCGACCTGCTGATCCCCGCCGGGCAGACGGTCGCGGTGGTCGGCGCGACGGGCGCGGGCAAGTCCACGGTCGCCAAGCTGCTGGCCCGCTTCTACGACCCGACCGACGGCCGGATCCGGCTGGACGGCGTGGACCTGCGCGACCTGGCCACCCCCGAACTGCGGCGCGGCGTCGTGATGGTGACCCAGGAGTCCTTCCTGTTCTCCGGCACCGTCGCCGAGAACATCGCGGTCGGCCGCCCCGGCGCCACCCGGGAGGAGGTCGAGCAGGCCGCCCGGGACATCGGCGCGTACGAGTTCATCGCCGCCCTGCCGGACGGCTTCGACACCGACGTGCGCAAGCGCGGCGGCCGGATCTCGGCCGGCCAGCGCCAGCTGGTGGCCTTCGCCCGGGCGCTGCTGGCCGACCCGGCGGTGCTGATCCTGGACGAGGCGACCAGCTCGCTGGACGTCCCCGGGGAGCAGGCCGTGCAGCGGGCCATGCGCACCGTGCTGGCCGGCCGGACGGCCGTGATCATCGCCCACCGGCTCTCCACCGTGGAGATCGCCGACCGTGTCCTGGTGATGGACCAGGGCCGGATCGTGGAGGATGGCTCCCCACAGGAGCTGATCGACGGCTCCGGCCGTTTCGCCGCCCTCCACCGGGCCTGGCGGGACAGCCTGGTCTAGGGCCCCGACCCCGGACCCCACGAATGTGCCCGTCCGGGTGCGCCGTCACGCACCCGGCCGGGCATTCCCCATTTCCCGCACGGAGGTACGCGGGCGGCCGCCCACCCGGTTCACCACCGGTGGACGGCCGCCCGCGGCCTCAGCGCAGCAGCCCCGCGTCCATCCCGGCCGACTCGGCCGGCAGCGCGACCAGCCCCAGCTCGGCCGGCGAGGCCAGCCGCGGGTGCGCGGGCAGCACCCGGACGGTGTAGCCGAACGGGCCGGTCCGGCAGAGCTCCAGCGAGCCCTCGTAGCGGATCCGGCCGTCCAGATCGGGCCCGCCGACCGGCTTGAGGGCGAGCAGGCAGGCGTCCGAGATCCGGTCCCGCTCGTCCACCCGGCCGGAGACCGCCTGCACCTCGACGTCGCCCGGCCGCAGCGTCCCGAGCGCGACCTGCACCCGCAGCTCCAGCGAACTGCCCAGCTCCTGCGCCTCGGTCGGGCAGTCCGCCTCGACGTGCTCGACCCGGACGGCCGGCCAGGCCTCCCGGACCGTCGCCTTCCAGAGCGCCAGCTCCCGCGCGCCGTGGCCGTGCTGCCCGGCCAGCTCCCGCTGGGCCTGCGCCGCCGGGGCGTACAGCCGCTCGACGTACTCCCGGACCATCCGCCCGGCCAGCACCTTGGGCCCGAGGGTGACCAGGGTGTGCCGGACCATGGCGATCCACTGCTGCGGCAGCCCGTCCGCGTCCCGGTCGTAGAACCGGGCGGCGACCTGGTTCTCGATCAGGTCGTAGAGCGCGGCCGCCTCGATGTCGTCGCGCCGCTCGGCCTCGCCGCTGTCCGGGTCGAGCGCCCCGCCGCTCTCGTCGGCCGTGGGGATCGCCCAGCCGTTGCGGCCGTCGAACCACTCGTCCCACCAGCCGTCCAGGACGGACAGGTTGAGGCAGCCGTTGAGCGCCGCCTTCATCCCGGAGGTGCCGCAGGCCTCCAGCGGGCGCAGCGGGTTGTTCAGCCAGACGTCGCAGCCCGGGTAGAGGCGCTGGGCCATCGCCATGTCGTAGTCCGGCAGGAAGACGATCCGGTGCCGCACCGCCGGGTCGTCGGCGAAGGCGACCATCTGCTGGATCAGCCGCTTGCCGCCGTCGTCGGCCGGGTGGGCCTTGCCGGCGACCACGATCTGCACCGGCCGGGTGGGGTGCAGCAGCAGCGCGCGCAGCCGCTCCTGGTCGCGCAGCATCAGGGTGAGCCGCTTGTACGAGGGCACCCGGCGGGCGAAGCCGATGGTGAGCACGTCGGGGTCGAGCACCGAGGAGACCCAGCCGAGCTCGGCCTCGCCGGCCCCGCGCCGACGCCAGGAGGCGTGCAGCCGGCGGCGGGCCTCCTCCACCAGCTGGGCCCGCAGGGCGCGCCGCAGCTGCCAGACCTCGGTGTTGCCGATCCGTTCCAGGCCCGTCCAGCGCTTGCTCTCGCCGGTGGTCATCGCCTCCTCGGCGCGCTCGGCGCCGATCTCGGCGGCGCCGAGCCGGACCACCGCCGGGTCGATCCAGGTGGCGGCGTGCACGCCGTTGGTGACCGAGGTGATCGGCACCTCGGCCGGGTCGAAGCCGGGCCACAGGCCGTTGAACATCGAGCGGCTGACCTCGCCGTGCAGGGTGGAGACCCCGTTGGCGCGCTGGGCCAGCCGCAGGCCCATGGCGGCCATGTTGAAGAGCTTCGGGTCCCCGTCCTGCCAGCTCTCGGCGCCGAGCGCGAGCACCTGCTCGACCGGCACGCCGGGCAGCGCGGCGTCGCCGCCGAAGTGGCGGGCGACCAGCTCGCGGTCGAAGCGGTCGATGCCGGCCGGGACGGGCGTGTGGGTGGTGAAGAGGGTGCCGGCCCGGACGGCCTCCAGGGCGGCGGCGAAGTCGAGGCCGGTCCGGTCGTCGACGACCAGTTCGCGGATGCGCTCCACGCCGAGGAAGCCGGCGTGGCCCTCGTTGGTGTGGAAGACGTCGGGGGCGGGGTGCCCGGTGAGCCGGCAGTAGGCGCGCACCGCCCGGACGCCGCCGATGCCGAGCAGCATCTCCTGGAGCAGCCGGTGCTCGCTGCCGCCGCCGTACAGCCGGTCGGTGACGTCCCGCTCGGCGGGCGAGTTGGCCTCGATGTCGGAGTCGAGCAGCAGCAGCGGGACCCGCCCGACCTGGGCCTTCCAGATGTGGGCGGCCAGGGTGCGGCCGCCGGGCAGGGCCAGGTCGACCCGGCCGGGGGTGCCGTCGGCCTCCCGCAGCAGGCTGACCGCGAGTTCGTCCGGGTCGAGCAGCGGATAGCGCTCCTGCTGCCAGCCGTCCCGGCTCAGGGACTGGCGGAAGTAGCCGTGCCGGTAGAACAGGCCGACGCCGACGACCGGCACGCCGAGGTCGCTGGCGGCCTTGAGGTGGTCGCCGGCCAGGATGCCGAGCCCGCCGGAGTACTGGGGCAGCGCGGCGGCGATGCCGTACTCGGGCGAGAAGTAGGCGATCGCGGCGGGCAGCGGGGCGGCGTCGGACTGCTGCCGGGTCTGGTACCAGCGGGGGCCGGTCAGGTACTCGCGCAGGTCGTCGGCGAGGTCGCCGAGTCTGCGCAGGAAGCGCCGGTCGGCGGCGAGCGCGGCCAGCCGGGCGGCCGGGACCTCCCCGAGCAGCCGCACCGGGTCCTCGCCGGTCGCGGCCCAGACCTCCGGGTCCACGGACCGGAAGAGGTCCCTGGTCTCGGGGTGCCAGGACCAGCGCAGGTTGAGGGCCAGCTCGTGCAGCGGCTGGAGTTGTTCGGGCAGGACGGTGCGGACGGTGAATCTGCGGATTGCCTTCACGGCGTGAAGCGTAGCCGTGGCGGTCGGCCGGACAGTGCGTCAAGTGGACTATTGGGCATCCGTTCGGGCTATTGATGAGATCGCATTCGGCGCATTGGACTGCACGGGGGGCGCGCGAGGCGCACATTTCGAGGGCCCGCGCTACCAATACGTGAACTCTTCGGTACGGCTTCATTTCCGATGGCGCATCCACCCGGGAGAAGGCCCGAAACTACTGTCGTACCGCTGCAAAAACCTTGTCGCCGGTGCGAGGATGACCGAAGGTCGTTGATGCAGTGGGGAGTACGACGACGGGTGGCGTCCCCCGCGAAGCAGCACGTCCGAATCCTTTTCGTGTTGTCCGTTCCCGTCCTTCTTAGCCCATTCGGCGCTCACCGCGCACGGACGCGTGTCCTCCCTACCGGCCCGCTCGTTCACGGGTGGACCGGGTCGGCCGGGGCGCGCCCGGCGGAGGCGTGCGCCGGGACGCACACGGGCTCCGGGGCGTCCCACCGCCGGCTCGGCGGGCGCCGGGCAGGTTGCCGGGAACAGCGGCGCGGGCAGGCTTCCGGTCGCACGTCCTCCCCACCCAGCAGTCCTCCGGTACTCCCCCGGCCCGTACCCAGGCCCGCGGGGAGCTGCCGCCGATCTCGGGCAGGAGCTTGGCATGCACGGCGACACGCGGGACCAGTCCACACCGGTGGCCGAAGGCCTCGACGCAGCGGTCGCGGAATCCGCCGGACGGATGGATTCTGACACTCGGACAGATCCGGCGATGCCGGCGCCGAGGGCCTCCGGGGCGGTCCGTGCCGGATCCTCCGAATCCGAAGCCCCCTCGACGGCCCGGCACCCCGCGGCCGAGGAGGACCGGGCGGCGGCACCCCGCAGGCGCACCACCACCACGCGCCGCACCACCGCCACCACCCCGAAGACCGCAGCTCCGAAGGCCGCCACCGCGGAGGCCGCCGGGTCCGCCTCCGCGAAGGCCCCGGCCACCGGGGCGACCGCCCGGAAGGCCCCCGCTCGCAAGCCCTCCGCCCGCAAGACGACAGAGAGCGACACCGTGATCGGCCGCATCCCCGTCCTGGACGTCAGTCCCCTCGTCGACGCCGGCCGCCGCCCGGCCAAGGCCGTCGTCGGCGAGACCTTCCTGGTCACCGCGACCGTCTTCCGCGAGGGCCACGACGCCGTCAACGCCAACGTGGTGCTGCGCGACCCGCGCGGCCGCAGCGGCCCGTGGACGCCGATGCGCGAACTGGCCGAGGGCACCGACCGCTGGGGCGCGTACGTCACCCCGACCGCGCCCGGCCGCTGGTCGTACCTGGTGGAGGCGTGGAGCGACCCGGTCGCCACCTGGCGCCGGACCGCCTCGGTGAAGCTGCCCGCCGGGATCGACACCGCGCTGGTCCTGGAGGAGGGCGCCCGGCTGCTGGAGCAGGCCGCGGCCGGGGTGCCCAAGAAGGAGGGCCGCGCCGACGTGTTGGCCGCCGCCGACGCGCTGCGCGACCAGACCCTGCCGCCGCTGTCCCGGCTGGCCGCCGCGCTCGCCCCCGAGGTGCTCGACGCGCTGGTCCGCCACCCGCTGCGCGAGCTGCTCAGCGCCTCCCGCCCGATGCCGCTCCAGGTCGACCGCGAGCGCGCGCTGTTCGGCTCCTGGTACGAGTTCTTCCCCCGGTCGGAGGGCGCCGTGGTGGACCCGGCCGGCGTCGAGCCGCCGCGCCCGGGCAACCTGCGCAGCGCCGCCGAACGCCTGCCGGCCGTCGCCGCGATGGGCTTCGACGTGGTCTACCTGCCGCCGGTCCACCCGATCGGCCGAGCCTTCCGCAAGGGCCCGGACAACACCCTGACGGCCGGCCCGCACGACGTCGGCTCGCCCTGGGCGATCGGCTCCCCCGAGGGCGGCCACGACGCCGTCCACCCGGACCTCGGCACCATCGAGGACTTCGACCACTTCGTCGCCGAGGCCAAGGCGCTGCACCTGGAGGTGGCGCTGGACTTCGCCCTCCAGTGCTCCCCCGACCACCCCTGGGTGAACAAGCATCCGGAATGGTTCAGCCACCGCACGGACGGCACCATCGCGTACGCCGAGAATCCGCCGAAGAAGTACCAGGACATCTATCCGGTCAACTTCGACCAGGACATGGACGGAATCGTCAAGGAAACCATCCGGATCCTCCGGTTCTGGATGTCGCACGGCGTCCGGATCTTCCGGGTCGACAACCCGCACACCAAACCGGTGGTGTTCTGGGAGAAGGTGCTCGCCGACGTCGCCCGGACCGACCCCGACGTGGTGTTCCTGGCGGAGGCCTTCACCCGCCCCGCGATGATGCACACCCTGGCGAAGATCGGTTTCCACCAGTCGTACACGTACTTCACCTGGCGCACCACCAAACCGGAACTCACCGACTACCTCACCGAACTCAGCGGTGACGCCGCCGCCTACATGCGGCCCAACTTCTTCGCCAACACGCCGGACATCCTGCACGAGTACCTCCAGCACGGCGGCCGGGCCGCCTTCGCGATCCGCGCGGTGCTCGCCGCCACCCTCTCCCCCAGCTACGGCGTCTACGCCGGCTTCGAGCTGTACGAGAACGAGCCGGCCCACCCGGGCTCCGAGGAGTACCTCCACTCGGAGAAGTACGAACTGCGCCCGCGCGACTGGAGCCGCACCGACACCCTGGCCCCGCTGCTGACCGTGCTGAACCGGCTGCGCCGCCGCCACCCCGCCCTCCAGCAGCTGCGCGACCTGCGCTTCCACCCCACCGACAACGACCAGGTGCTCGCCTACTCCAAGACCGCGACCACCCCCGAGGGGCTCACCGACCAGGTCGTCACCGTGGTGAACCTCGACCCGCACCACGTCCAGGAGGCCACCGTCACGCTCGACGGCGACGGCCCGTACGCGGTGCACGACGAGCTCACCGGCGCCGTCTACACCTGGGGCCGGCACAACTACGTCCGGCTCGATCCCTCAGCCGAGCCGGCTCACCTCCTCACGGTTCGGAGGAACCCAGCGTGACAGTGAACGAGCCCGTCCCCGACACCTTCCCCGAGACCTCGAAGAAGAAGCTCGACCCGCAGTGGTTCAAGCGTGCGGTCTTCTACGAGGTGCTGGTGCGGTCCTTCCAGGACAGCAACGGCGACGGTGTCGGGGACCTCAAGGGGCTCACGGCCAAGCTCGACTACCTCCAGTGGCTCGGGATCGACTGCCTCTGGCTCCCCCCGTTCTTCGCCTCGCCGCTGCGCGACGGCGGGTACGACGTCTCCGACTACACCTCGGTGCTGCCGGAGTTCGGCGACCTCGCCGACTTCATGGAGTTCGTCGACGCCGCGCACGCCCGCGGCATGCGCATCGTGATCGACTTCGTCATGAACCACACCAGCGACCAGCACCCGTGGTTCCAGGCCTCCCGCTCCGACCCGGACGGGCCCTACGGCGACTTCTACATGTGGGCCGACGACGACAAGCAGTACCCGGACGCCCGGATCATCTTCGTCGACACCGAGACCTCCAACTGGACCTACGACCCGGTCCGCAAGCAGTACTTCTGGCACCGCTTCTTCTCGCACCAGCCGGACCTCAACTACGACAACCCCCGGGTCCAGGACGAGATGATCGCCGGGCTGCGGTTCTGGCTCGACCTCGGCATCGACGGCTTCCGGCTGGACGCGGTGCCGTACCTGTTCGCCCGCGAGGGCACCAACTGCGAGAACCTCCCGGAGACCCACGAGTTCCTCCAGCGGGTCCGCAAGGAGATCGACGCCAACTACCCGGACACCGTGCTGCTCGCCGAGGCCAACCAGTGGCCGGAGGACGTCGTCGACTACTTCGGCGACTTCGCCTCCGGCGGCGACGAGTGCCACATGGCGTTCCACTTCCCGGTGATGCCCCGGATCTTCATGGCGGTGCGCCGGGAGTCCCGCTACCCGGTGTCCGAGATCCTCGCCAAGACCCCGCAGATCCCCGGCGGCTGCCAGTGGGGCATCTTCCTGCGCAACCACGACGAGCTGACCCTGGAGATGGTCACCGACGAGGAGCGCGACTACATGTACGCGGAGTACGCCAAGGACCCGCGGATGCGCGCCAACGTGGGCATCCGCCGCCGGCTCGCCCCGCTGCTGGAGAACGACCGCAACCAGATCGAGCTGTTCACCGCGCTGCTGCTCTCCCTGCCCGGCTCGCCGGTCCTCTACTACGGGGACGAGATCGGCATGGGCGACAACATCTGGCTCGGCGACCGGGACGGCGTGCGCACCCCGATGCAGTGGACCCCGGACCGCAACGCGGGTTTCTCCTCCGCCGACCCGGGCAGGCTCAGTCTGCCGCCCATCATGGACCCGGTGTACGGCTATCAGGTGACCAACGTCGAGGCGCAGCAGAGCAGTTCGAGCTCCCTGCTGCACTGGACGCGTCGCATGATCGAGATCCGCAAGCTCAATCCGGCGTTCGGCCTCGGCAGCTACGCCGAACTGCCCTCCAGCAACCCCGCCGTGCTGGCCTTCGTGCGCGAGTACGAGGGGGACCTGGTCATGTGCGTGAACAACTTCTCGCGGTTCGCGCAGCCGACCGAGCTGGACCTGCGGCAGTACGGCGGGCGGTACCCGGTCGAGCTGATCGGCGGGGTGCGCTTCCCGTCGATCGGCGAGTGGCCCTACCTGCTCACCCTGGCCGGGCACGGCTTCTACTGGTTCCAGCTCCGGCAGCCCCCGCGCCTGAGCGGGACCAGGCGATCGAAGTAACGATCCGCCGCACGTGGCACAGCAGCCGTGAACAGCACCACCAGACCCTCCGGGGGCGCGAGTTGAACCCCCGCGCCCCCGGAGTTCTCTGCACCACCGCGTACGGAGAACAGCCCAACGGCCACCCACACGAAGGCGTGACACCCGAGCCGTGCTCGCGTGCCGCGACCGCCGCGCCGCCGCAATCCGGAAGACTGACGGACCCGGCCACGACCCGTCGGGCAGTCCGCGTGCTTCCGGGGAAAGGGAGCCATGTCCGAAACCTCCCGTTCTCAAGCCCACCTCCAGGACGACGCCCCCACCGGTCCCGCCACCCCCGCGGGCACCCGGGGCGCCGGGGCCCGGAGAACCGCCCTGGGCGTCAGCGAACTCGTCCAGGCGGCCCTGCCACTGATCGCCTCCTGGCTGCCCACCCAGCGCTGGTACGCCGGCAAGGGAAGGCCCATCACCGGCCTCACCCCGGTCGTCGGCACCCCGCTGCAGGTCGGCGACCCGGCCCTGCTGCACCTCCTGCTGCGGGTCGAGCACGCCACCACGGCCGGCGCCCCGCACGGCGACATCTACCAGCTGCTGCTCGGCATCCGCTCCGGCGGGCTCGGGGACATCGGGCCCGCCGCCGTGCTCGGCCGGCTCAGCCAGGGCCCGTACGACGGCGCGACCCTCTACGACGCGGTGCACGACCCCGAACTCACCGGACGGCTGCTCGAACACCTGGCCACCGGGGACCGCTTCGGCGCGCTCTCCTTCCGCCGCACCCCCGGCTCCGGACTGCCCGCCAACCTCCCCGGCCGCGCCTCCACCGCCGAGCAGTCCAACAGCTCGGTCATCTACGGCACCTCGTACATCCTCAAGCTGTTCCGCCGCATCCACCCCGGCACCAACCCCGACCTCGAACTCTCGCTCGCGCTCTCCCGGGCCGGCTCCACCCGCATCCCCCGGGTCGCCGCCTGGTTCGAGAGCCGGATGGAACGCGCCGAACCCGCCACCCTCGGACTGCTGCAGCGCTACCTGCCGGACGCCGAGGACGGCTGGGAGCTCGCCCTCGACCAGGTCGGCCGGCTCAAGGGGGACCGCTCCCCCGGCAACTTCGCCATCGAGGCGCACCGGCTCGGCCGGGCCACCGCCGAGGTGCACCGGGTCCTCGCCCGCTCGATGCCCGTCGCCCGGCTCGACCGCGCCCAGACCGGACGGCTGGCCGGCGCCATGGCCGACCGGCTGGACAGCGCCGTCGCCGCCGTCCCCGGACTGCTGCGCTTCCGGGCCGCCCTGCGCACCGCCTTCCAGCAGCTCGCCGACGCCCACCCGGACGGCCTGCCGGTCCAGCGCATCCACGGCGACCTCCACCTCGGACAGGCCATGCGCACCCCGCACGGCTGGGTGCTGCTGGACTTCGAGGGCGAGCCCGCCAAGTCCGTCAACGAGCGCCGCGAACCGCAGCCCGCCCTGCGCGACGTCGCCGCGATGCTGCGCTCCTTCGACTACGCGGCCGCCCACCTGCTGGCCGGCGGCCCCGTCGACCCGGAACTGGCCCACCTGGCCGCCGCCTGGGCCCAGCGCAACCGCACCGCCTACGGCGCCGGCTACACCGCCGGCGGCGGCGCCGACCCGGCCGCCTCGCCGGAGCTGATGCGGGCGCTGGAGATCGACAAGGCGGTCTACGAGGTGGTGTACGAGGCCCGGCACCGGCCGAGCTGGCTGCCGATCCCGCTGGCCGCGATCAACCGGCTCGCCCTGTCCGTCTGACCGGCCCTTCCCGTACCCACGCCTTTTCCGCACCGCCCGATTCCCGCACCGCCCGATTCCCGCACTGCCCGTCTCCGCACCACGCGTCTCCCGTCCCACCCGTTTCCTGTCCCGACCGTTTCCTGTCCCGCCCGCAGGAGTTCGCCCACCCCGCCGCAGGAGGACCCCGCCGTGACGCCGATCGACCCGACCGGCCGCCCCACCCGCCCCGTACCGGCCACCTTCCTGGCCGGACCGCTCCCCGCCGAAGGCCACACCGGCCACGAGCACGGGGCGCACCGGGCGGCCGAGGAGGAGGGGGGCGCCGGCACCGGCTCGGAGCCCCCGGCCACCCTCCCGTCCCCGGCCGACCCACTCGCGGCCCCGCAGCCCCGGGGGGCCGAGCGCCCGGCCCCCACCGGGGCGCTGCGGCTGCCCGAGGCGCCGCTGCCGCCGGCCGAGGTCGACCGGCTGGTGGGCGGGCAGCACCACGACCCGCACGCGCTGCTCGGCGCGCACCCGGTGCACGGCGGCACGGCGATCCGGGTGCTGCGCCCGTTCGCCGAGCGGGTGGTCGTCGAGACCGCCCACGGCCCGGCCGAACTCACCCACCAGCAGAGCGGGTTGTTCACCGGCCTGGTGGCCGGCGGCGAACCGCCGGAGTACACCCTGCTGGTGACGTACCCCGACGGCGAGCCGCTGCGCCAGCACGACGGCTACCGCACCCCGCCCACCCTCGGCGAACTCGACCTGCACCTGATCTCCGAGGGCCGGCACGAGCAGCTGTGGCGGGCGCTCGGCTCGCACGTGCGCACCGTCGACGGGGTGGCTGGCACCGCCTTCGCGGTCTGGGCGCCGAACGCCGTCGGGGTCCGGCTGATCGGCGGCTTCAACCACTGGAACGGCACCGGGCACCCGATGCGCTCGCTCGGCTCGTCCGGGATCTGGGAGCTGTTCGTCCCCGGCCTGGCCGAGGGCGCCACCTACAAGTACGAGGTGCACACCCGGCAGGGCTGGGTGCTGGACAAGGCCGACCCGCTGGCCCGGGCCGCCCAGTGCCCGCCCGGCACCGCCTCGGTGGTCACCTCCTCCGACTACGCCTGGCAGGACGGCGAGTGGATGGCCCGCCGGGCCCGCGCCGCGCACCACCGCGCCCCGATGTCGGTGTATGAGCTGCACCTGCCCTCCTGGCGCCCGGACCTCACCACCTACCGCGCCATCGCCGAGGAACTGCCGCGCTACCTCCAGGAGTTGAACTTCACCCACGTGGAGCTCATGCCGGTGATGGAGCACCCCTTCGGCGGTTCCTGGGGCTACCAGGTGTCCGGCTACTACGCCCCCACCGCCCGGCTCGGCGGCCCCGACGACTTCCGGTACCTGGTGGACACCCTGCACCGGCACGGCATCGGCGTGATCGTCGACTGGGTGCCCGCGCACTTCCCCAAGGACGACTTCGCGCTCGCCCGCTTCGACGGCGAGCCGCTGTACGAGCCCGCCGACCCGCTGCGCGCCGAGCACCCCGACTGGGGGACGCTGGAGTTCGACTACGGCCGCAAGGAGGTGCGCAACTTCCTCGTCGCCAACGCGGTGTACTGGTGCGAGGAGTTCCACGTCGACGGCCTGCGGGTGGACGCCGTCGCCTCGATGCTCTACCTCGACTACTCCCGCGAGGGCGGCGACTGGACCCCCAACCGGTTCGGCGGCCGGGAGAACCTGGACGCCGCCTCCTTCCTCCAGGAGATGAACGCCACCGTCTACCGGCGCTGCCCGGGCGCGGTGACCATCGCCGAGGAGTCCACCGCCTGGGACGGGGTCACCCGCCCCACCGACGCCGGCGGCCTCGGCTTCGGGCTGAAGTGGAACATGGGCTGGATGCACGACTCGCTGGTCTACATGTCCAAGGAGCCGGTGCACCGCAAGTACCACCACAACGAGATCACCTTCTCGATGGTGTACGCCTACTCCGAGAACTACGTCCTGCCGATCTCGCACGACGAGGTGGTGCACGGCAAGCGGGCGCTGGTCTCCAAGATGCCCGGGGACTGGTGGCAGCAGCGCGCCAACCACCGCGCCTACCTCGGCTTCATGTGGTCCCACCCGGGCAAGCAGCTGCTGTTCATGGGGCAGGAGTTCGCCCAGGGCGCGGAGTGGGACCACGAGCAGGGCCCGCAGTGGTGGGTGCTCGACGAGCGGTGGCCGGCCCACGAGGAGCACCTCGGGGTGCGCCGGCTGGTCCGCGACCTCAACCGGCGCTACCTCGACACCCCGGCGCTGTGGGAGCTGGACACCGTCCCGGAGGGCTTCCGCTGGCTCGACGGCGGCGCCGCCGAGGACAACCTGCTCTCCTTCGTCCGGTACGCGGCCGACGGCTCGCCGCTGGTCGCGGTCTGCAACTTCTCGCCGGTCGTCCGGCACGGCCACCGGGTCGGCCTGCCCCGGCTGGCGGGCCGCGACCAGCTGTGGGAGGAGGCGCTGAACACCGACGCCGAGGAGTACGGCGGCAGCGGCGTCGGCAACTCCCACCCGGTCAAGGCCGAGCCGGTGGAGTGGGACGGCCAGCCCCGGTCCGCCGAACTGGTCCTCCCCCCGCTCTCCACCGTCTGGCTCCGCCCCGCGCGCTGAGCGCCGGGCGCCTCCGGTGCCCCGGACGCCCCGGGTGCCCGCCCCGTCGGCGGGCGCCCGGGGCGGGACCTCCGCCCCTTGCCCGAACCCCGTCGCTCTGCTCGCGGACACCCGTTCGGGGTGCGAAGGTATGGTCGATATGACCACTTTCCGAGACGACGGGACGGAGACAACCACGTGGCGCGCAGCGTGTACGTGACCGGCATCGACCGGGGGGACGGCCGCCAGGCGGTCGAACTCGGGGTCATGGAACTGCTCACCCGCCAGGTGGACCGGGTCGGGGTGTTCCGCCCGCTGGTGCACGCCGCCCCCGGGCAGCCGGGCTCCGACCACGTGGTCGAGCTGCTGCGCGGCCGCTACCGGCTCGACCTGCCCAGCAGCGAGCTGTACGGCCTCGGCTACGAGGAGGCCGCCGCCCTCCAGGCCGCCCACGGGCAGGACGAACTGGTCTCCGCCCTGGTCGACCGCTTCCACGCGCTGGAGCGGCGCTGCCAGGCCGTCCTGGTGCTCGGCACCGACTTCGCCGACACCAGCATCCCGGACGAACTCGCCTTCAACGCCCGCCTGGCCAACGAGTTCGGCGCCGCCGTGCTGCCGGTGGTCGGCGGGCACGGCGAGGACCCCGAGACGGTGGTCGCCGAGCTGCTGGGCGCCCACCGCGCCTACACCGACCTCGGCTGCCAGACCCTGGCGATGATCGCCAACCGGGTCGCCCCCGGCGCCAAGCAGCGCATCCAGCGCACCCTCACCGAGAAGCTGCCCGTCCCCGCCTACGTCATCCCGGAGGAGCCGGCCCTGGCCGCGCCCACCGTCGCCCAGCTGGTCGAGGCGACCGGCGCCGAGGTGCTGCTCGGGGACGCCGCCGGCCTCGCCCGGGACGTGCGCGGCTACGTCTTCGGCGGCGCCATGCTGCCCACCTTCCTGGACGCGCTGACCGAGGGCGCCCTGGTGGTCACCCCCGGGGACCGCGCCGACCTGGTGATCGGCTCGCTGGCCGCGCACGCCGCCGGCGCCCCGCCGATCGCCGGCGTGCTGCTGACGCTCGGCCAGCACCCCGGCCCCAACGTGATGGCGCTGGCCGCCCGGCTCGCCCCCGGCACCCCGGTCGCGGTCGTCCCCGAGGGCAGCTGGCCCACCGCCGCCCACCTGACCCACCTGGAGGGCAAGCTCACCTCGGCCAGCCCCCGGAAGGCCGAGATCGCCCTCGGCCTGTTCGAACTGCACGTCGACACCGCCGAGTTGACCAACCTGATCGAGGTCGGCCGGTCCGAGCGGGTCACCCCGATGATGTTCGAGCACGAGCTGCTGGAGCGCGCCCGGGGCACCCGCCGGCACGTCGTCCTGCCGGAGGGCACCGAGGAGCGGGTGCTGCGCGCCGCCGAGATCCTGCTGCGCCGCAACATCTGCGACCTCACCCTGCTCGGCGAGGCGGACGCCGTCCGCCGCAAGGCGTCGAGCCTGAGCATCGACCTCCCCGCCGAGGACCCCACCGCCGACCGCGCCCAGGTGCGGATCGTCGACCCGGCCACCAGCCCGCTGCGCCGCCAGTTCGCCGAGCTGTACGCGAAACTGCGCGCCCACAAGGGGATGACCGTCGAACTGGCCCTGGACGTGGTCACCGACGTCTCGTACTTCGGCACCCTGATGGTCCAGGAGGGCATCGCGGACGGCATGGTCTCCGGCGCGGCGCACTCCACCGCCGCCACCATCCGGCCCGCCTTCGAGGTGATCAAGACCTCGCCGGGCGCCTCGATCGTCTCCTCGGTCTTCTTCATGTGCCTGGCCGACCGGGTGCTGGTGTACGGCGACTGCGCGGTCAACCCCGACCCGGACGCCCAGCAGCTGGCCGACATCGCCATCCAGTCGGCCGCCACCGCCGCCCAGTTCGGGGTGGAGCCGCGGGTCGCGATGCTCTCGTACTCGACCGGCACCTCCGGCTCCGGCGCGGACGTCGACAAGGTCCGCAAGGCCACCGAGCTGGTCCGCGAGCTGCGGCCGGACATCCTGGTCGAGGGCCCGATCCAGTACGACGCGGCGGTGGACGCCCGGGTCGCGGCCACCAAGCTGCCGGGCTCCCCGGTGGCCGGGCGGGCCACCGTGCTGATCTTCCCGGACCTCAACACCGGCAACAACACCTACAAGGCGGTCCAGCGCTCGGCCGGGGCCGTCGCGGTCGGCCCGGTGCTCCAGGGACTGCGCAAGCCCGTCAACGACCTCTCCCGCGGGGCGCTGGTGCAGGACATCGTCAACACCGTCGCGATCACCGCCATCCAGTCCCAGGACCACGCCTCCCAGGACCGCACCTCCCAGGACCACGCCTCCCAGGACCTCGCGTCGGACAGCAAGGAGCTCCCCGCATGAGCAAGGGCACCCGCGTCCTCGTCCTGAACGCCGGCTCCTCGTCGGTGAAGTACCAGCTGATCGACATGCTGGACGGGGCCAGGCTGGCCGCCGGGCTGGTCGAGCGGATCGGCGAGGCCGGCGGGCGGCTGGTGCACACCCCGCGCACCGGCGGGCCGCGCGAGACCGTCCAGGCCTTCCCGGACCACGCCGCCGCGCTCAAGGCCGTCGCCGAGGAGCTGTCCGCCGACGGCGTCGGGCTGGACTCCCCCGAGCTGGCCGCGATCGGCCACCGGGTGGTGCACGGCGGCCTGCGGTTCACCGAGCCGACCGTGATCACCGACGACGTGCTCAAGGAGATCCGCCGGCTGATCCCGGTCGCCCCGCTGCACAACCCGGCCAACATCACCGGCATCGAGGTCGCCCGGGCCCTGCGCCCCGACCTCCCCCAGGTGGCCGTCTTCGACACCGCCTTCCACGCCTCGATGCCCGAGTACTCGGCCCGGTACGCGATCGACAAGGACGTCGCCGACCGGCACCGGGTGCGCCGCTACGGCTTCCACGGCACCTCGCACCAGTACGTCTCGCGGGCCACCGCCCGGCTGCTCGGCAAGGACCCGGCCGAGGTCAACGTGATCGTGCTGCACCTGGGCAACGGCGCCTCCGCCTCGGCGGTCGCCGGCGGCCGCTGCGTGGACACCTCGATGGGCCTGACCCCGCTGGAGGGCCTGGTCATGGGCACCCGGTCGGGCGACATCGACGCCGGCGTGGTGTTCCACCTGCACCGGGTCGGCGGGCTGTCCGTGGACGAGATCGACGACCTGCTCAACCGCCGCAGCGGCCTGCGCGGGCTGTGCGGCGAGAACGACATGCGCGAGATCATGCGCCGGGCCGACGAGGGGGACGCGGACGCGAAGCTCGCGTTCGACTCGTACGTCCACCGGCTGCGCAAGTACATCGGCGGCTACTACGCGGTGCTCGGCCGGGTGGACGCGATCGCGTTCACCGCCGGGGTCGGGGAGAACGCGGCGCCGGTGCGCGCGGCGGCCACCGCGGGACTGGAGGAACTGGGCATCGCCGTCGACCCGGAACTGAACTCGGTGCGGTCCGGCGAGGCCCGGATCGTCTCGCCCGAGTACGCCCGGGTGGCGGTCGCCGTGGTGCCCACCGACGAGGAGCTGGAGATCGCCCGACAGACCTTCGCGCTGGTGCACCGGGAACGCCGGGAGTCCGAGGACTGACACGGATCCGTCTCACTCCTCGGAAGCTTTCGTCGGCGATTCCTCCCGGTGCGTGCCGAATGCACCTATAACACGAACGGATAGACTGATCCATATGCGCCGAGCGAAAATTGTCTGCACCCTGGGTCCGGCGACGGACTCCTACGAACAGCTGAAGGCCATCGTCGAGGCGGGCATGAACGTCGCCCGACTGAACATGAGCCACGGCAACCACGCGGACCACGAGGAGCGGTACCGCAAGGTCCGCCAGGTCTCGGAGGACACCGGCAAGGCCATCGGCGTCCTGGCCGACCTCCAGGGTCCGAAGATCCGTCTGGCGACCTTCGCCAACGGCCCGGTGACCGTCGACAACGGCGACGAGTTCACCATCACCACCGAGGACGTCCCCGGTGACCAGCACATCTGCGGCACCACCTACAAGGGCCTGCCCGGCGACGTGAAGGCCGGCGACCCGATCCTGATCAACGACGGCGTCATCGCCCTGGAGGTCGTCAGCGTCGACGGCCCGCGGGTGAAGACCGTGGTGATCGAGGGCGGCGTGCTCTCGAACAACAAGGGCATCAACCTGCCCGGCGCGGCCGTGAACGTGCCCGCCCTGTCCGAGAAGGACAAGGACGACCTGCGCTTCGCGCTGCGCCTGGGCGTCGACATGATCGCCCTGTCCTTCGTCCGCAACGCGGACGACATCAAGGACGTCCACGAGGTCATGGACGAGGTCGGCATCCGCGTGCCGGTCATCGCCAAGATCGAGAAGCCGCAGGCCGTCGAGGCCATGGAGGAGATCGTCCTCGCCTTCGACGCCATCATGGTCGCCCGCGGCGACCTGGCCGTGGAGTACCCGCTGGAGCGGGTGCCGCTGGTCCAGAAGCAGCTGATCACCCTGGCCCGCCGCAACGCCAAGCCGGTCATCGTCGCCACCCAGATGATGGAGTCGATGATCCACGCCTCGCGCCCGACCCGCGCCGAGGTCTCCGACGTCGCCAACGCCATCCTGGACGGCGCCGACGCGGTCATGCTGTCCGCCGAGTCGAGCGTCGGCAAGTACCCCGTCGAGACCGTCCGCACCATGGCCCGGATCTGCGAGACGGCCGAGGGCGAGCTGCTCGCCCAGGGCCTCCAGCCGCTCAACCCGGGCCGCAAGCCGCGCACCCAGGGCGGCTCCGTCGCCCGCGCCGCGTGCGAGCTGGGCGACTTCCTGGACGGCAAGGCGCTGGTCGCCTTCACCAAGTCCGGCGACACCGCCCGCCGGCTGTCCCGCTACCGCTCGCCGATCCCGGTGATCGCCTTCACCCCGGACAGCGCCACCCGCAACCAGCTCTCGCTGAGCTGGGGCGTCGAGGCGTACGTCACGGAGCAGGTGGCCACCACCGACGCGATGGTCGCGCAGGTCGACCGGGAGCTGCTGAAGCTCGGCCGGCTCGGCGAGGGCGACACCGTCATCGTCACCGCCGGTGTCCCGGTCGGCGTCCCCGGCACCACCAACATGGTGCAGGTGCACCACCTGGGCACCCGGGGCGAGTGAGCACCCGTCAGGCCTGAACACCCGTGGGGCGGTCCTCCTTCCGGAGGGCCGCCCCACGGTCCTTGTGGCGTCCGCTACTTGTCGCTGTAGGGGGCGTCGTCGTTGAACAGGCGCATCCCGGGGATGCGCAGGGTGCCGCCGAACTGGCCGGCCTGCTTGGCGGTGACGCCGGTCAGCTCCAGGTCCAGCGGGATCGGGATGGAGCCGATCAGGTCGTACAGCCAGCGCGGCAGGGTGTCCGGGGTGAGGGTGATCTCGCCCAGGTCGATCGGGATCGGCAGGCCGAGCACCTTGGAGAGGTGGCCGGACAGCCGCTCCACGTACATGGTGACCGGGCCCTTGCGCATCGTCGAGGTGGAACCCGGGGCGCCCTGGACGTGGAAGGTGACGCCGTTGCCCTCCAGGGTCGACATGTCGAGGTTGTCGATGTCCACGCTGTCGACCACGAACTTCAGGACGCGCTTGCTGCCGGTCACGGTCTTCACGTCGTAGACGCCGTGGAAGGCCGCGCCGTGCAGGGCGAGCCGACTGGTCTTCAGGGTCCAGTTCTGCTCCGGGACGACGTGCCCGGGGGCGGGCGCGCCGGCGGTCAGGCCCCGGGCGTCCACATCGCAGTCGGGGTTCTCGGTCGGCGTGCCGGACGGGCTGCCGGAGGCGCCCGCGGAGGGCGTCGCCGAGGCGTCCGCGGACGGGGTCGCGGAGGGCTTCGGCCTGCCGCTCGCCCTGCCGCTCGGCGTGGCGGTGGGCGAGGGCTCGTCGGCGGCGGGCTGGGTCGCGGGCGGCGCGGCCTGCGGGGCGGCGGCCGGGGCCTGCACCGGGGCGTCCGTATGCGGGGCCTCGGTGTGCGGGGCGGGGGCGGCCGGAGCGGCCGGGCCGGCGGGCGCCGCGGGGGTGGTGGTCGGGGCGCCGCCCGGGGTCGGGCTCGGCGAGCCGTTCGGGGTGAGCAGCCGGTTGACGCCGTCGACGAGGCCGTCGATCAGCCCCGCCCGGGCCGCCGGGCCGGTGGTGGTGGGCGTCGCGGCGGCCGACGGCTTGACCGGCGAGGTCGGCTGCTGGGCCGGGCCGGTGGTCGGTGCGGGGGTCGGCACCGAGCCCGGGTCCGTCGAGGGGCCGGCGGTGGGCGCGGTGCCCGGCGCGGTGCTCGGCGCGGTACTCGGCGCGGTGCTCGGCGCGGTGCTCGGCGCCGTGGACGGGCCCGGCGGCGGCTCGGGCAGCTCGCTCTTGGGCACCGGCGTCTCGACCGGCGCGACGTCCGGCACGGCGGCCGGCGCGGTGCCGCAGGGCTTGCCCGCCGCCGACTCGGCGACCGCCGGGTTGGGCGTGTAGGCGGCGGCCATCAGCAGCGCGGTCGGCACCGCGGCCAGCGCCAGTGCCCGGCCCCTCAGCCGGACCCGTACGGGCGTGCGCGGGGCCGCGTGCCGGCCGGAGCGCTGCGCGGGAACGGTCGTACCGTCGGCTTGCTCGGCCGGCCCGGTCACCGCGCCTCCTCCTGGTCCACGGCGGCGGCCCGCTTCCGGTCCGCGGCGTCGGCCTGCTTCGGGACGGCGGCCGCGGGTTCGGCGGCCTGCGGCCCGCCCTGGGCGGGCAGTTCGGCGGTGGGCGCCTCGACGGCGCCGTCGGTGGCCGGCTCGGTGGCGACGCTCCGCGCCACGGCGTTCCCGGCCGCCGCGTCCCCGGCGCCGCCCTTGGCCCGGCCCCAGCGTCCGCGCCCGGCCGCCTTCGCGGCCTTGGGCTCCGGCAGCGGCGCCCAGGAGACCATCAGCCCGCCGCCGATCAGGCCCGGCAGCAGGGCCAGTCCGAAGCCCCCCAGGTTGGAGACCGGGAGGGAGACCAGCGTCAGCAGCGTGGTGGCGATGCCGGCGAAGACCCGTACGGCCGGCTGGAACCAGGCGGTCAGCCCGAGCACGATCAGCAGCACGCCGATGATCAGTGACCCGGCACCCGCCGTGGTGGCCATGGCCACCGTCATGCCGCCCAAC
Organism: Kitasatospora sp. NPDC001261; assembly: GCF_042896795.1. Taxonomy (NCBI): domain Bacteria; kingdom Bacillati; phylum Actinomycetota; class Actinomycetes; order Kitasatosporales; family Streptomycetaceae; genus Kitasatospora; species Kitasatospora sp. NPDC001261. The sequence continues at coordinate 146,667 of NZ_JBIAXP010000010.1, read as the reverse complement.
GAGAGCTTGGCGTACGGGAAGTACATGATCGGGACGCCGGCGATCATGGCCAGCAGACCGCCGTAGTACGGCCGCGTCCGACGGAACGTACGGAACACCCGGCGCAGCCACTGGGCGGGGTTCTCGTGCTCGGCGGGCCGGTAGGAGGCAAGGGCGCTGGACACGGTGCAGCTCCTCGATGGTGTGAACGAGGGATGGAGGAGACACGGGATCCGGGGACGGCGCACGCACCGCCCCCGGTCCCGCGGGTGCCGTCGGGGCGGGCGGGCCGGGCCCGGCCCGCCGCCGTCAACGGCCTAGTAGCACTCGCCGGAACCGTCGGTGTGCAGCGCGAGCTTCAGGCCCGGGAGCTTGAAGGTGCCGGCCGAGGTGGCCCAGGCGGTCTGCTGCACGTTGTACAGGTCGGCCTTCTCGGCGGCCTGGGCGAAGCCGGTCTGCCCGGACGGCAGGCCGCCGAGCTTGGACTTCCAGCCCTGGGTGGCCTCGCCCTTGAGGGTCGACGCCTCCTGGCCGATGTTGATGTTGGAGAACTCGGCGTCGGCGTTCAGCTGGTCGAGGTCGATCAGCAGGTTCTTGGCGTAGACCTGCTTCTTGACGTCCTCGCTGTTGCCGGCCTCCAGACGCAGGATGATCTTGGGCAGCTTCCACGGCAGGCCGGGGATGACGTTGGGGTCGGTCACCACCGACTGGCAGAGGCCCTTGATGGTGGCCTCGTCGAAGGCCGAGACGGCGACCGGGTGCGGCGTGCCGTTCGACTCCGCGTCGATCGAGCCGAACTGGGCGAAGTTCCTGCCGTGCAGCTCCGGCGTGGTGACCTTGAAGCTCTGGCCGGAGACGCTGAACGAAGCCGCCAGCGCGTTGTTGGCGATCGAGACGCCCACCGCGGCGGTGGCCGCGATGCTCGGCACCATCACCAGGGCGAAGCGCTTCCAGCGGGTCTTGCCGTAGGTCTGGGACATGCGAGTCCTCCTTCTAGGACGTACATCTCCGGCTCCCCGGCGGCGCGTCCCGCACCGGTGGGGACCTGGGATGGGAGAGAGCTACGTCCTCGGTAGCGGAGAGCGCCTTGGGCGTCGTCGGACGCGGGAGCGGCCCGCGTGCAGCGGACCTCCCGTCCAAGCACCGGCCGTCCTTGCGGGGCGGCGGGCAGGACCGACGACATCGGCGATCACCCCCGAGCGACAACCAGCGACCGCGCAGGGCCGCGCGGCCGGTCGAAGGACAGGAACCGCCGTGGGACCGCGGATACCCCCCTGCCCTCCCTCCCGCCGGCCGGGGCCGACGGACCGCCCGGTGGGGATCCCGCGCTCCGCGTGGCCGACCGGGGTCGGGGTGTGGAGCCCGGGACCGGGCGTGGCCGATCGTGCTTGAATCCCGGGCGAAGCACAAGAGGTTCCTTACTGACGGGTAATGCAACATCAGGTGGCGTTGATCATGGAATCGACCCGGGCCACACCCTGCGTGACGTCTTGAAGGAAACGTGACGGCGAAATCTGCCGGAAACGCAAGCGAAACACCCGTGGGCGGTCACACAAGGTGACCACCCACGGGTGAAATCAAGATTTGGTAAACCTCTGTTCAGTTGACCGGATTGTCGCCAAATCACCAGCGACACCGCAGGTCATCCGCCGTGCCAGGCAGCGGACCTGATCCGGGCTCAGAACCGGCTCGGGACGGACCGGGAACCGGCTCGGAGCGGGCTCAGAACAGCACGCGCGCCAGCGCCGTCCGGGCCGCGACGACCCGCGGGTCCTCCGGGCCGATCACCTCGAACAGCTCCAGCAGGCGCAGCCGGGCGGTGTCCCGGTCCTCGCCGGCCGTCCGCCCGACGGTGGCCACCAGGCGCCCGAAGGCGTCCTCGACGTGACCGCCGACCAGGTCCAGGTCGGCCGCCTTGAGCTGGATCCCGACGTCCTTCGGGTCGGCGGCGGCCGCCGCCCGGACGGCCTGGAGGTCCAGACCCTCGATCCGCTTCAGCAGCTCGGCCTGGGCCAGGCCCAGCTTGGCCTCGGTGTTGCCCGGCTGCTCGGCCAGCACGTTCCGGTAGGCCTGGATGGCACCGCCCAGGTCGCCGGCGTCCAGCGCGTCGTGCGCGGCGGACAGCGCCGGGTCCTCGGGGCGCTGCGGGGCGGCGGCCGGGGCCTCGCCCGGGGCGGCCGCGCCACCGGCCAGGCCGGCCACGCCGAAGCGCTGCTCGGCGACCAGGATCAGCTGGTCCAGGATCTGACGGATGTTGGCCGCGCTCTCCGCGCCCTGGAACAGCGGCACCAGCTGGCCGGCCACCACGGCCATCACGGCCGGGATGCCCTGGATGCCGAACTGCTGGGAGAGCAGCGGGTTGGCGTCGACGTCAATCTTGGCGAGCACGAAGCGGCCGGCGTACTCCTCGGCCAGGCCCTCCAGGACCGGGCTCAGCTGTTTGCAGGGCCCGCACCACTCGGCCCAGAAGTCGATGACGACCGGCACCTCGGTGGAGCGCTGGACGACCTCGGTCTCGAAGGTGTCCTCGGTGACGTCGATGACGAGCTGGTGGGCGGACTGGGCGGGGGCGGCTCCGTCCGCATCGGCGGCGGACGCCTGACGAGCCCGCTCGGCCCGGGCCTGCTCGGCCTTCTGGGCGGCTTCGCCGGCCGCCTTCACTGCGGCGAGGTCGACCGCACCGCGCAGGGCGGAGCTGTTGAGACGCGAATTCCGTGGCTGCATGGCACCATCCTCCCCCGTCCGCGCTGCTCGCGGGCACCAACCTCCGGAAAGTCGCCCCGCGCGGACCGCGCGGTGCGGGTTCCCGGGCGCCGTGCCCCTCCCCCGGTAGCCTGGACCGTTCGGCGCGGATCCCCACCCGCGCCCGCGCCGCTCCCGTCCCACGGGACGCGGCGCCTGGTTGTCACTGCTTTCGCTACGAGTCGTAGCGTAACTGGAGCCGGTGGCCCGGCCGCAAGCCCCTCCGGTGGTTCGGGGACGTGACCTGCCCCACTTTCCCGGGGTGCCCCGCTGCCCGAACGGACGAACAGTCGCTACCGTTACCAGCCCCACCCAAGTTACTTACCAGTAGAGCGCAAGGAGGCCCGGTGCCGGCCGCCCAGCCCCCAGCGAGCCCGCAGGGCACGCACCAGGACTGCCCGGCGCCCGCGGGCACCGCCCGGGCCAAGGGCCGCCCGCGCAGCGCCGCCGCCGACCGCGCCATCCTCGACGCCACCCGCGAGACCCTGGCCGAACTCGGCTGGGGCGGACTGACCATGGGCCACGTGGCGAGCCGGGCCGGGGTCGCCAAGACCACCCTCTACCGCCGCTGGCCGTCCAAGAACGAGCTCGTGGTGGACGCCGTCGCCACCCTCTTCGACGAGCTGGTGATGCCCGACCTCGGCAGCCTGCGGGCCGACATCGAGGCCGTGGTGGCCCAGTTCGCCGACCTGCTGGCCCGCCCGGAGACCCAGGCCGCGCTGCTCGCGCTGTTCGCCGAGGGCACCCGCGACCGGCAGCTGCGGCGGCGGATCCGCGAGGCCATCGTGGACCCGCAGAAGCGGCTGGTCCGCCAGGGCCGGGCGGCCGCCCAGGCCCGCGGCGAGCTGGAGGCGGACACCGACGACACCTCGGCCCGCGAGGAGGTCGACATCATCTTCGACACCATCGCGGGCACCGTCGAGCACCGCGTCCTGGTCAGCGGCGAGCCGATCACCCCGGAGTGGACCCGCCGCTTCACCGACCTGCTGCTCGGACCGATGCTCGCGGGCTGAGCGCACCCCGGCCGGAGACACGGCAAAGCCGCCGTACGGGATCCCGTACGGCGGCTCCGCGTCGGCCGCGGCCTCAGAACATCGCGTTCTCCTGGTACGTGCCCCACTCCGCGCGCAGCGCGTTGCAGATCTCGCCCAGCGTCGCCTCGGCGCGCACCGCGTCCAGCATCGGCGGGATCATCGACTCGCCCGAGCGCGCCGCCGCCAGCATGGCGTCCAGCCCGGCCCGGACGGCCGCGTCGTCCCGGGCCGCCTTGCGCTCCCGCAGCACCCGGACCTGCTCGCGTTCGACCTCGTGGCTGACCCGCAGGATCTCCAGCTCAGGGGTGACGCTGCGCGGGTGGCAGTTGACGCCGACCACGCGCTTGTCGCCCTTCTCCACCGACTGCTGGTACTGGAAGGCCGCCTCGGCGATCTCCCCGGTGAACCAGCCCTCCTCGATGCCGCGCAGGATGCCGGAGGTGATCGGGCCGATCTCGTGGTCCTCCCGGCCCTTGTCCAGGATCCGCTGGAAGATCGCCTCGGCCTGCTGCTCGATCCGGTCGGTCAGCGCCTCGACGTACCAGGAACCGCCCAGCGGGTCGGCGACGTTGGCGACGCCGGTCTCCTCCATCAGCACCTGCTGGGTGCGCAGGGCGATCTCGGCGGCCTGCTCGGAGGGCAGCGCCAGGGTCTCGTCCAGGGCGTTGGTGTGCAGCGAGTTGGTGCCGCCGAGCACCGCGGCCAGCGCCTCGACGGCGGTGCGGACCACGTTGTTGTACGGCTGCTGCGCGGTCAGCGAGACGCCGGCGGTCTGGGTGTGGAAGCGCAGCCACTGCGCCTTGTCGGTCTTGGCGCCGAAGCGCTCGCGCATCCAGCGGGCCCAGATCCGGCGCGCGGCGCGGAACTTGGCGATCTCCTCGAAGAAGTCCAGGTGCGCGTCGAAGAAGAAGGACAGGCCGGGCGCGAAGACGTCCACGTCCAGGCCGCGGGAGAGGCCCAGCTCGACGTAGCCGAAGCCGTCCGCGAGGGTGTACGCCAGCTCCTGCGCGGCCGTGGCCCCGGCCTCGCGGATGTGGTACCCGGAGACCGACAGCGGCTTGTACGCGGGGATGCCCTCGGCGCAGTAGGCCATCAGGTCGCCGATCAGGCGCAGGTGCGGCTCGGGGGCGAAGAGCCACTCCTTCTGCGCGATGTACTCCTTGAAGATGTCCGTCTGGAGGGTGCCGTTGAGCACCGCCGGGTCCACGCCCTGGCGCTCGGCGGCCACCAGGTACATGCAGAAGACCGGCACGGCCGGGCCGCTGATCGTCATCGAGGTGGTGACCCCGCCGAGCGGGATGCCGTCGAACAGCACCTCCATGTCGGCGGCCGAGTCGATGGCCACACCGCAGTGGCCGACCTCGCCGAGCGACTTCGGGTCGTCCGAGTCGTAGCCCATCAGGGTCGGCATGTCGAAGGCGACCGAGAGGCCGCCGCCGCCCGCGTCCAGGATCATCCGGTAGCGCTCGTTGGTCTGCTGGGCGTTGCCGAAGCCGGCGAACTGGCGGATGGTCCAGGTGCGGCCCCGGTAGCCGGTCGGGTGCAGACCGCGGGTGTACGGGTACTCGCCCGGCCAGCCGATCCGCTCGAAGCCCTCGTAGGCCTGCCCGGCGGGCGGGCCGTAGACCGGCTCGACCTCGTCGCCGGAGAGGGTGGTGAAGTCCGCGTCGCGCTTGCGGGCCTTGTCGTACCGCTGCTGCCAGCGCTGCCGGCCCCGCTCGATCTCCTCGGCGTCCATGATCCCGAACTCCGCTCCGTACGGCCGCCGCGGCGACGGGGCGGCACAGCTAGTAGGACGTCCTAACAATTTACTCGGACGTCCTAGTACTTGTCGATGGACAACCCGCCCGCACGGCCCGCGATCCCCCGAAAGGGACCCGGGATCCGGCCCGGGGCCCCGGGAGCCGCCCGAACGGGGTCCGGGAACGCAGGAGCGCCCCTCCCCCGGTCGGGGAAGGGGCGCTCTCGCGAAACCTGGGAGTCGGAGCCCGGAAGCCGGAGCCCGGGGCTCAGACGCCGGCCGGCTGGCGGGCGCCGCCGCCCGCCGGGAGCTGCTCGGCGGCCTCACGGGCCACCTTGCGCTCGAAGACGAAGGAGAGGAACGGGATGCAGCCCGCCGCCAGGGTGAGCACCAGCCGGCCCATCGGCCACTTCAGCTTCTGCCCGAGCATGAAGGTCACCACGAAGTACCCGATGTAGAGGTAGCCGTGCAGCATCGCGACGTACGTGGTCACGTCCTTGGCCGCGTCGAAGCCGTACTTCGCGACCATGAAGCCGCAGAACACCAGCAGCGCCGTACCGGTCGCAATGGCCAGGGCCCGGTACCAGCCCAGCAGGGGGGTCGCCTTCATGATCTTCCTCGCCTCGCTCGGCACGGTCCGCCGGTACGCCCGGATCCGCGCACCGCTCACACGAGGGTAGCCGCCTTCACGCCCGGCCCCTCGCAGCCCCCTCGGACGGCTCGGCGAAGTCGCCGGCCGCGATCCGCAGCGGCCTGAGCAGTTCGAACACCTGGTGGCACTGCTCGGCGTCGTACTCCTCCAGCCCGAACTCCATCGCCATCAGCTCCCGGGTCGCCTCCTCGACCACCTCGCGACCGCGCCCGGTGATCGCGGCCAGCACGCCGCGGCCGTCCAGCGGGTTGGGGCGGCGGGCGACCAGGCCGGCCCGCTCCAGGCGGTCGACGGTGTTGGTGACGCTGGTCGGGTGGACCATGAGCCGCTCGCCGATCTTGGAGAGCGAGAGCTCGCCGGTCCGGCTGAAGGTCAGCAGCACCAGGGCCTCGTAGCGGGCGAAGGTCAGCCCGTACGGCTTGAGCACCGCGTCCACCCGGGAGAGCAGGATCTGGTGCGCGCGCATGACCGAGGTGATCGCCGCCATCGAGGGGACCCCGCCCCAACGGCGGGTCCACAGCTCGTCGGCGCGGGCGATCGGGTCGAAGTCGAGAGCGAGGGGCTTGGCCACCTCCTTACCGTACCGGCGGACGGGACGTGTGCTACCAGGCGTCCTGATGGTGGACAAGCGCAACACGTGGCGGGAACCCGCCAATCGGACGGCCAGGTCCATACCAGGACATTGCGCCGATGTGAACGCGCGGCAACGGGCCACCGGCGCACCGGGGTTGGCCCCGGAGCGGCCCGGCGCCGCGCCACCAGGCTTCGGTTCGGACGGTAACCCGCTGCAAACCAGGACGATTTGCCCCTTTTGTCCATCCGTTCACATTCCTCCGCCGTGGCGGGACTTGGCCAATTCATGAGCAAGACCTGTCATTTGATTTGCTCGATTGTCATGCTTTCGATCAACCCCGTTCGGCAGCCACCACCCCCACCCACCGGTGGCGAAGCCGCTCAGTCCGCACGGGGCCCGCACGTCAGCGCCCGTTCCGCCCCTCAGGTGCCGTCCCCGGCCCCCGGAACGCCGCGCGACCGCGCCCGCTCGCGGTTTTCCGGAAGGACTCGTTCGTGAAGCGAAAGCTCGCCGCAGTCGCCGTACTCTCCGCCACCGCCCTGCTCACCGGTGTCGTCCAGGTGAGCACCGCAGCCGTCGCGGACCCCGCCCCGCAGTCCCAGGGCGCGAAGCAGCGCGCCGACCTGATCGCCCTGGCCAACGGCCAGGCCGGCAAGGTCGCGCACGCCCTGGCCCTGGGCGGCCAGGAGCAACTGGTGGCCAAGGACGCCGTGGTGGACACCGACGGCACCCGCCACCTGCGCTACGAGCGCACCTTCGCCGGCCTCCCCGTCCTGGGCGGCGACCTGGTGGTGCACCAGAAGGCCGACGGCTCGACCACCTCGGTGGACAAGGCCACCGGCGCCACCATCGCCCTGCCGAGCCTCACCCCGCAGATCCCCGCCGACAAGGCCGCCGACCAGGCGACCGGCGCCGTGCAGTCCACCGTGGGCATCGCCGCCGACAAGGACGAGTCCCCGCTGACCGCCGTGCACCAGACCGGCAAGGCCGAGCTGGTCGTGTGGGCCACCGACGGCAGCCCGCGCCTGGCGTACCGCACCACGGTCGAGGGCGAGCGCGCCGACGGCACCCCGAGCCGCCAGCTGCTGGTCACCGACGCGGCGAGCGGCGAGGTGCTCTCCAGCCACGAGCAGGTGCGGACCGCCGCCGGCACCGGCAAGGGCGTCTTCGTCGGCTCCGTCCCGCTGACCACCACCCAGAGCGGTTCGAGCTACCAGCTCAAGGACGCGACCCGCGGCGGCCAGGCCACGTACACCCTGAAGGGCAAGACCTCCGGCTCGGGCACCCTGGTCGCCAACACGACCAACAGCTTCGGCAACGGCCTGTCCTCCAACAGCGAGTCCGCCGCCGTGGACGCCCAGTACGGTGCGGCGGTCACCTGGGACTTCTACAAGAACACCTTCGGCCGCAACGGCATCAAGAACAACGGCGTCGGCGCCACCAGCCGGGTCCACTACGGTTCCAACTACGTGAACGCGTTCTGGGACGACTCCTGCTTCTGCATGACGTACGGCGACGGCAGCGGCAACACCCACCCGCTCACCGAACTCGACGTGGCCGGCCACGAGATGAGCCACGGCGTCACCTCCGCCACCGCCAACCTCAACTACTCGGGCGAGTCCGGCGGCCTGAACGAGGCCACCTCGGACATCTTCGGCACGATGGTCGAGTTCTACGCCAACCTGCCCTCCGACAAGCCGGACTACCTGATCGGCGAGTTGATCAACATCAACGGGGACGGCACCCCGCTGCGCTACATGGACAAGCCGTCCAAGGACGGCGCCTCGGCCGACTACTGGTCCTCCACCGTCGGCAACAAGGACGTCCACTACTCCTCCGGCGTCGCCAACCACTTCTTCTACCTGCTCGCCGAGGGCAGCGGCGCCAAGACCATCAACGGCGTCAGCTACAACAGCCCGACCTCCAACGGCTCCACGCTCGCGGGCATCGGCCGGGACAAGGCCGCCCAGATCTGGTACCGCGCGCTGACCACCTACTTCACCTCCACCACCAACTACGCGGGCGCCCGCACCGGCACCCTGAAGGCCGCCGCCGACCTGTACGGCGCCTCCAGCGCCGAGTACAGCGCCGTCGCCGCGACCTGGGCCGCCGTCAACGTCAACTGACGTACCGCACAGGCGCGTCGGACGCCCGGGTCCTCCGGCAGGAGGGCCCGGGCGTCCGACGTTCCGGGCGGCAGCCCGGGCCGTCCCGGACCGTCGAGACCGTCCGGGGCCGCCCGAGCCGCCCGGGGCTGTCAAGGCCGTCCGGCTGGCGGAGTCCCGCCAGCGGGACGAACCGCCGAAACCGGGCAACGGGCGGCAACCGAACCATCCGTACCGGCACTGGCGGTTCTTGGCCAATCCCGGTAGGCGCCCTGTCCATCCCTGCCAACGATTGTCATGCTTCTGACCAAGTCCCGTCCGACCATCCGCCGCCCCACCCGTTTCCGGCGGATCGTCAGGTACCGCACGGGACCGGCACGTCCGCGCCCTACCGCCCCCAAGGTGCCAACCCCGGCGCCCCGGTACGCGGCGCACCCGCACGCACCCGCGGGTCTCGTGGAAGGAACCCCCGTACGTGAAGCGAAAGCTGACTGTCGGAGCCGTACTCTCCGCCACCGCACTGCTGGCCGGCGTCATCCAGATCGCCGCCGTCCCCGCCCAGGCCGCCGCCCCCTCCCCGGCCCAGCAGCAGTCCGCGCTGCTCGCGCTGGCCTCCGGGCAGAGCGCCCCGGTCGCCCAGGCCCTCGCCCTCGGCGGCCAGGAGAAGCTGGTGCCCAAGGACGTGGTGGTGGACAAGGACGGCACCCGCCACCTGCGGTACGACCGGACCTACGCGGGCCTGCCGGTGCTCGGCGGCGACCTGGTCGTCCACCAGAAGGCCGACGGCTCGGTGAGGTCCGTCGACCGGGCCTTCACCGGGCAGCTGTCCGTGCCCAGCCTGACCCCGGGCCTCGCCGCGCCCCAGGCGGCCGAGAAGGCCACCGCCGCCGTGCGGGCCACGGTCGGCGCCGCCGACCAGGAGGAGGCCGCGCTCAGCCGGGTCGACGGCGCCGGCGCGCCCGAGCTGGTCGTCTGGGCCGCCGACGGCACCCCGCGACTGGCCCACCGCACCACGGTCGAGGGCCAGCGCGCGGACGGCACCCCGAGCCGCCAGGTGGTCGTCACCGACGCCGCCACCGGCCAGGTGCTCTCCACCGACGAGCAGGTGAAGACCGCCACCGGCACCGGCAAGGGCGTCAACGTCGGCAGCGTCTCGCTCACCACCACCCAGAGCGGCAGCTCCTACCAGCTGAAGGACGCCTCCCGGGGCAACCAGTCCACCACCGACCTCAAGGGCGGCACCTCGGGCAGCGGCACGCTCGTCGCCAACACCACCAACAGCTTCGGCAACGGCCTGGCCTCCAACCGCGAATCCGCGGCCGTGGACGCCCAGTTCGGCGCGGCGGCCACCTGGGACTACTACAAGAACACCTTCGGCCGCAACGGCATCAAGAACAACGGCGTCGGCGCGGCGAGCCGGGTCCACTACAGCACCAACTACGTCAACGCGTTCTGGGACGACTCCTGCTTCTGCATGACGTACGGCGACGGCTCCGGCAACACCCACCCGCTGACCGCGATCGACGTGTCCGGCCACGAGATGAGCCACGGCGTCACCTCCGCCACCGCGAACCTCAACTACTCCGGTGAGTCCGGCGGCCTCAACGAGGCCACCTCGGACATCTTCGGCACCATGGTCGAGTGGTCCGCCAACCTCGCGGTCGACCCGGGCGACTACCTGATCGGCGAGAAGCTCAACATCAACGGCAACGGCACGCCGCTGCGCTACATGGACAAGCCCTCCAAGGACGGCGCCTCGGCCGACTACTGGTCCTCCACGGTCGGCAACAAGGACGTCCACTACTCCTCGGGCGTCGCCAACCACTTCTTCTACCTGCTCGCCGAGGGCAGCGGGGCGAAGGTCATCAACGGGGTCAGCTACAACAGCCCGACCTCCAACGGCTCGACGGTGACCGGCATCGGCCGGGACAAGGCGGCGGCGATCTGGTACCGCGCGCTGACCGTCTACATGACCTCCACCACCAACTACAAGGCCGCCCGCACCGCGACCCTGAAGGCCGCCACCGACCTGTACGGCGCCTCCAGCACCGAGTACAACGCGGTCGCGGCGGCCTGGAGCGGCGTCAACGTCAGCTGACCCGCACCACCTCCGGTAGCAACCGGTAGGAAATCGAGCCACCCCCGGTAAGAAACGGCGACAGGCTGCCGCGGCCCTTTGGGAGAGGAGGCCGTGGCAGCCTGTCGACCGTCCACGAGGAGGCCGGAGCCCGAGCGGGGGCCCGGGCGGCCGGCTCAGGCGGTGGCGGGCTTCAGCTCGCCCCGCTCCTCCTTGGCCAGCATCCGCTCGGCGAAGAAGCCGCCGGTGGGCAGCACCGCGAGCACGAACATCAGGACGCCGCGCTTGGCGTCCCACTTCTGCGCCTGCCAGGCCTGGATCCAGAAGACCACGTACAGGATGAACAGGACGCCGTGCACCATGCCCATCACCGGGACGGCGTCGAACGAGGTCGTCCGCTTCAGCACCGAGCAGATCAGCAGCAGGATGAAGGAGACCCCTTCGGGGCCGGAGACCAGGCGCAGGCGGTGGACGGCGCTGCTGTTCACGATGGATACCTCGATATGGGGGGTCGGCGGCGCGGGCTCGCTTGTGAAGCGACTCACAAGCATTCCGGCCCATTATCGCCGAGCCCACGGACGGGACCCCGGCCGGGGGTGGCCACCGTGCCCCATCTCACAGCGGCCGGCCCGGCGCCCGTCCGGTTCCGGCCGAAGCCCCGTCCGGCGCCCGCCCGCCCTGTCACAGCTCTGTGCCGGAACGCCACCGAGCGCGACCGCCCGTCACCCGGAACCCCTATCCTGCTGCCCGCGCGCCCACCGATCCGGGCGCCGAGGCATCGCACACGGGGGGTACTCACCACATGTTCAAGCGCGACTGGGACCGCAGGACCTGCGCCAAGCGCGGCCACACCACCTACGCGCCGACGGAGCCGGAGCTGGCCTCCCGGCTGCACGCGTCGACCGCCCTCGGCGACGCCTGGCGCTGCCTGCGCTGCGGCGACTTCGCGCTGGGCGCCCCGCACGGCTCCGGCCCGGCCGACGAAGCGCCGCTGGTGCCGCGCGGCAAGGCGCTGCGGGACCTGTTCATCCTGCGCTTCCTGGCCGTCGAGCGGGTGCTGCGCGGACTGCTGATCATCGTGGTCGCCTGGGCCGTGTGGAAGTTCTCCAACAGCCAGGACGCGGTGCACCGGGTCTTCGACGAGAACCTCACGGTGTTCAGGCCGGTCACCGACCACTTCCACTGGGACCTCGAACACGCCCCGATCGTCGAGACCATCCGCAAGACCTTCGACTTCAAGAAGAGCACCCTGCTGATCGTCGCGGGCGCGCTGATCGCCTACGCGGTGATCGAGATCGTCGAGGCGGTCGGCCTCTGGCTGAACAAGCGCTGGGCCGAGTACCTGACGGTGGTCGCCACCGCGGCCTTCCTGCCGCTGGAGGGCTACGAGCTGAGCCACCACGTCAGCGCGCTGAAGATCTGCACCCTGGTGCTGAACATCGCGGCGGTGCTCTGGATCATGCTCTCCAAGCGCCTGTTCGGGCTGCGCGGCGGCGTGGTGGCCTTCGAGGCGGAGCGCCACTCGGCCTCGCTGCTGGAGGTCGAGCAGGCGGCCGGCACCGTTCCGAGCCCCGGACAGGGGGCGCACGCCCGGGCCTGACCGGGGCGCGTGCGCCGGGCGTGACCGGCGCGTTTGTCCCAGACCGGTACCAGTCGGCCCACGCACCCTCCCCGCGCCACGGCCGCAGCGGCTAGATTGCGGCCGTGGCACAGTTCAGACTCCAGGGATCGCGCGTGCTCGCCGTCGACTTGGGCGGCGACGCCGTCAAGGCGCGACACGGCTCGATGGTCGCCTACACCGGGCAGATGGCCTTCAAGAAGTTGACCGGCGGCGGGGACGGCCTGCGCGGCATGGTCACCCGCCGGCTGACCGGCGAGAAGATGACGGTCATGGAAGTGAAGGGGCAGGGCACCTGCTACTTCGCCGACAAGGCCACCGAGATCAGCCTGGTGCGGCTGAACGGCGAAACGCTGTACGTCGAGTCGGACAACCTCCTCTGCACCGAGTCCGCCCTGCACACCGGCACCAGCTTCACCGGGCTGAACGGCATGTCCTCGGGCAACGGCCTGTTCACCACCAAGGTGGAGGGCCACGGCTGGGCGGCCGTCACCTCCAACGGCCCGGCCGTCATCCTGCGGGTCGACAAGAGCATGCCGCTGCGGGTGGACCCGGGCGCGTACGTGGCGCACACCGGCACCCTGCAGCGCAGCCTGAAGTCGGGCGCGGGCTGGACCACGATCATCGGCGAGGGCGGCGGCGAGGCCGTCCAGATCGAGTTCACCGGCGAGGGCCTGGTGTACGTCCAGCCCTCCGAGAAGGCCACCATCGGGGGCGACGTCTGATGGGCTTCACGAAGATCAACGGGAAGATGGTCGAAGCCCAGGTGGTGCCCGGGCAGCGGCTGTTCAGCCAGCGCGGCGCGATGCTCGCGTACAGCGGCGACGTCCGCTTCACGCCGAACATCACCGGCGGGCAGGGCGGCGTGATGTCGATGATCGGCCGCCGGGTGGCCAACGAGGACACCCCACTGATGACCGTCGAGGGCCAGGGCCGGGTGATGTTCGGCCACGGCGGCCACCACGTCCATGTGATCGACCTGTTCGGCGACACCCTGTACGTCGAGGCGGACCGGCTGCTCGCCTTCGAGGGCACGCTGCGGCAGTCCACCATGTTCATGGGCTCGCAGGGCGGGGTGATGGGCATGGTCCGCGGCCAGGTCACCGGACAGGGCCTGTTCACCACCAAGCTGGAGGGCCAGGGCTCGGTCGCGGTGATGGCCCACGGCGGCGTCTTCGAGCTGCCGATCACCCCCGGCCAGTCGGTGCACGTCGACCCCCAGGCGTACGTGGCGCACCGCGGCGACGTGCGCAACAAGCTCTCCACGGCGCTGGGTTGGCGCGACATGATCGGCCGCGGCTCGGGCGAGGCGTTCCAGCTGGAACTGTCCGGGCAGGGCGCGGTGTACGTCCAGGCGAGCGAGGAGAAGCTCTGATGTCCTACCCGCCGCAGCCCCCGTACGGTTCGCCGCACAACCAGCCGACCCAGCCCGGCTTCGCGACCCCGCCGCCCCCGCCGGGGTACGGCCCGCAGCCGGGCTACCCGCAGCCCGGCGGGTACCCGCCGCCCCCGCCGCAGGGCTACCCGCCGCCCCCGCCCGGCCACCAGCCCCAGCAGCAGTACCAGCAGCCGCCCCAGCAGCCGTACGGCCAGCAACAGCCGTACGCCCAGGAGCAGTTCGGCGGCCCACTGGCCCCGCTGCCGACCGGCCACGGCGGCACCGGGCCGGTGGTGTGGGACGCCCACAGCCTGCCGGCCGGCGACAACGTCAACCCGTACGCCTTCTCGGTCGACCTGAACGGCTCCTACTTCCTCCAGAAGGGCAAGATGGTCGCCTACTACGGCGACATCACCTTCAAGGGCGTCGGCGCCGGGGCGGTCGACCGGGTGCTCGGCCAGCACTTCAACTCGCCGATGCACGCGGCGGACTGGGTGGTCGCCGAGGGCCGCGGCAAACTGCTGCTGGCCGACCGGGCGTTCGACCTCAACTCGTACGACCTGGACGAGGGCAACCTGACCGTCCGCTCCGGCAACCTGCTGGCCTTCGACCCGACGCTGCGGCTCAAGCAGTCGATCATCCCGGGCTTCCTGACCCTGATCGGCACCGGCCGCTTCGTCGCCGCCTCCAACGGCCCGGTGCACTTCGTCGAGCCGCCGATCCGGGTGGACCCGCAGGCACTGGTCGGCTGGGCGGACTGCCCGGCGCCGTGCCACCACTACGACCACGACTACATGCACGGGCTGATCGGCGGCCTGCGCCGGCTGACCGGCATCGGCGGGGCCTCCGGCGAGGAGCACCAGTTCGAGTTCATCGGCGCCGGCCAGGTGCTGCTGCAGTCGAGCGAGAAGCTGATGGCGGAGCGGTCGGTCGGAGCGGTCGACGCCGAGGCGGGCGTCCCGGTGGGCGGCGTGCCGTCCCAGCCGGGCACGGCCGGGCACGGCGGCGGCAACCCCAACATCCCCGGGCTCGGTAACCTGGGCGACCTCGGACGACGTTTCGGTCTGTAAACTTGTACAAGATTGAACTAAATCGGCTATGCTAGAGGGCATGGATACGCACACGATCGAGACCGCGGACGCCCCTCCGTCGCAGCCCGAGGAGGAGACTCCCTGGCTGACCGCCAGGGAGCAGCGGATGTGGCGCGCCCATCTGGAGGTCGCCAAGCTGCTGGACTACCAGCTCAGCCGCGAACTCCAGCCGCACAACCTCGCGATCAACGACTACGAGATCCTGGTCGTGCTCTCCGAGGCCCCGGACCGCCGGATGCGGATGACCGACCTCGCGACCGCCACCCTCCAGTCGAAGAGCCGCCTCTCCCACCAGATCACCCGGATGGAGAACGCCGGCCTGGTGCTGCGCCAGGAGTGCCCCGGCGACCGCCGCGGCCTCTACGCCCACCTCACCGAACACGGCTGGGAGACCATGCAGCGGGTCGCCCCCGACCACGTGCGCAGCGTCCGGGCCCACTTCATCGACCGCTTCACCCCGGAGCAGCTCGACGACATGTACCAGGCCCTCGCCCCCGTCGCCGAACACCTCCGCGGCCTGCGCGGCAAGCCGTAGCACCCCACGCACCACTCCGCCCCGCCGCGATCCGATCGCGGCGGGGCGGAAACGGTTCGCGGGCCCGCGCGCCCGGCCCGGGTCAGCCGCGGGTCAGGCCGGCGACCAGCTCGTCGGCGGCACCGTACGGGTCCAGGGCGCCCTCGGCGACGCGTTCGGCGAGGACGGCCAGGTGCCGGTCCCCGCGCAGGTCGCCGATCCGGGCGCGCAGCTCGGCCAGCGCGATCGCCTCGATCTCCTCGGCGGCCCGGCGGCGGCGCCGCGCGGCGAGCTCGCCGTGCTCCTCCAGCCAGGCGCGGTGCTTCTCCAGCGCCTCGACCACCTCGTCCACGCCCTCGCCGCGGGCCGCGACGGTCTTGACGATCGGCGGACGCCAGTCCCCCGCCTCCCGCGCCTCGCCGAGGCCCAGCATGTGGTTGAGCTCCCGCGCGGTGGCGTCGGCGCCGTCCCGGTCGGCCTTGTTGACCACGAAGACGTCGCCGATCTCCAGGATCCCGGCCTTGGCGGCCTGGATGCCGTCGCCCATCCCGGGGGCCAGCAGCACCACGGTGGTGTCGGCCTGGGCGGCGACCTCGACCTCGGACTGGCCCACCCCGACGGTCTCCACCAGGATCACCTCGCAGCCGGCCGCGTCCAGCACCCGCAGCGCCTGCGGCGCCGCCCAGGAGAGCCCGCCGAGGTGGCCGCGGGTGGCCATCGAGCGGATGAAAACCTCGGGGTCGGTCGCGTGGTCCTGCATCCGGACCCGGTCGCCCAGCAGCGCGCCGCCGGAGAACGGCGAGGACGGGTCGACGGCCAGCACCCCGACCCGCTTGCCGAGCCGCCGGTAGGCGGAGACCAGCGCCGAGGTGGAGGTCGACTTGCCGACCCCGGGCGAGCCGGTCAGGCCCACCGTGTACGCCCGCCCGGTGTACGGCGCGAGCGCGGCCATCGCCTCCCGCAGCTGCGGCGCGGCGTTCTCGACCAGCGTGATCAGCCGGGCGACCGCCCGCGGCCGGCCCGCCCGGGCCTGCTCGACCAGCGTGGCGACATCGATCATCAGGAGCTCCTTGCGCGGATGCCGAAGGGGCTGCGGGCCGCCCCCCGCCGGGCCCCCCCCGGGGGGGGGGGGGGGCGGGGGCGGGGGGTAGGGGGCGGCGGGGGGGGGGGGGGCACGCCAGGGGGGGGGGGGGGGACCAGGGGAGCAAAGGGGACCCCCC
>NZ_JBIAXP010000010.1:0-129932 GCF_042896795.1 Kitasatospora sp. NPDC001261 | reverse complement strand
CCGGCTCGACCTGGGTGGCTACTTCCATCATCTGGCGCCCCTGGCGGGGGGGCGGGGGGGGCGGCGCCCCCCCCCGGGGGGCCCGCAGCCCTGGGGCGTGTCTGACAGTTCGCGTCGGATCAGGGCGCGGCGTTGGGGTGCGTGCATCGCAAGGCGGAGGAGGGAGTCCATGCGGAGCATCGGCGACCGACGACAACGCGGCGAGGTGCGTGCACCGGCGTCGCGCACCCGGCGGGAACTGTCAGACACGCCCCGAAGTCGGGTCGGAGCCGGTCAGGCCTTCGGGACGCGCACGATCAGCGCGTCGCCCTGGCCGCCGCCGCCGCACAGCGCGGCCGCGCCCACCCCGCCGCCGCGGCGCTGCAGCTCCAGCGCCAGGGTCAGCACCACGCGGGCGCCGGACATCCCGATCGGGTGGCCGAGCGCGATGGCGCCGCCGTTGACGTTGACGATGTCGGAGGTGACGCCCAGGTCCTTCATCGACTGGTGGGCGACGGCCGCGAAGGCCTCGTTGATCTCGATCAGGTCGAGGTCGGCGACCTCCAGGCCCTCCTTGGCCAGCGCGTGCCTGATCGCGTTGGACGGCTGCGACTGGAGCGAGTTGTCCGGGCCGGCCACGTTGCCGTGCGCGCCGATCTCGGCGATCCAGGTCAGGCCCAGCTCCTCGGCCTTGGCCTTGCTCATCACGACCACCGCGGCGGCGCCGTCGGAGATCTGCGAGGAGGTGCCGGCGGTGATCGTGCCGTCCTTGGTGAAGGCCGGGCGCAGCTTGGCCAGGCCCTCGACGGTGGTGTCCGCGCGGATCCCCTCGTCCTGGCTGAACAGCACCGGCTCGCCCTTGCGCTGCGGGATGGCGACCGGGACGATCTCGGCGTCGAAGACCCCGTCGGCCTGCGCCTTGGCGGCCCGCTGGTGGGAGGCGGCGGCGATCTCGTCCTGCGCCTCGCGCGGGATGCCCAGGCGGGTGTTGTGCTTCTCGGTGGACTCGCCCATCGGGATGTTCTCGTAGGCGTCGGTGAGGCCGTCGTGGGCCATCGCGTCGAGCATCGCGATCGCGCCGTACTTGAAGCCCTCGCGGGACTTCGGCAGCAGGTGCGGGGCGTTGGTCATCGACTCCTGGCCGCCGGCCACCACGATGTCGAACTCGCCGGCCCGGATCAGCTGGTCGGCGAGCGCGATGGCGTCGAGGCCGGAGAGGCAGACCTTGTTGACGGTCAGCGCCGGGACGTTCATCGGGATGCCGGCCTTGACGGCGGCCTGGCGGGCCGGGATCTGGCCGGCGCCGGCCTGGAGCACCTGGCCCATGATCACGTACTGGACCTGCTCGCCGGTGATCCCGGCCCGCTCCAGGGCCGCCTTGATCGCGACGGCGCCGAGGTCGGCGCCGGAGAAGCCCTTGAGGGAACCCAGCAGGCGACCCATCGGGGTCCGCGCACCGGCAACGATCACAGAGGTGGTGTTGGTCATGGGACGGGCCCCTTCGCACGTCGTGGCCAGGTGAGGATGCGCTCAATGTACTGACCTGTTACCCGCCCGTCACCGGAGCGACGGTGTGATCGAGCGCACTGGCACCATCCAGTCAACACCGTGCCGACCCGCTCCGGGTGAACCGCCCGCGGGCCGTCCGCCGGGCGGCCCGCCGTGTGAGCAGGCTCGCACGCCCGGCACTGGCGCCCGTCGCGGGCCATGCGCTGCACTGGGTGCACCTTTAGCCCCACCACCTTCTCCCCACCTCCCGGAGGCCGTCGTGCTGACCCGCATCGACCACATCGGCATCGCCTGCCGAGACCTCGACAAGACGGTCGAGTTCTACCGCGCCACCTACGGTTTCGAGGTCTTCCACTCCGAGGTCAACGAGGAGCAGGGCGTCCGCGAGGCCATGCTCCGGATCAACGGCACCGACGACGGCGGCGCCTCGTACCTCCAGCTGCTGGAGCCCACCCGGCCCGACTCCACCGTGGCCAAGTGGCTGGAGAAGAACGGCGAGGGCGTGCACCACATCGCCTTCGGCACCGCCGACGTGGACGGCGACTCCGAGGCCATCCGGGACAAGGGCGTCCGGGTCCTCTACGACCAGCCGCGGATCGGCTCGATGGGTTCGCGGATCACCTTCCTGCACCCCAAGGACTGCGGCGGCGTGCTGACCGAGCTGGTCACCTCCGCGCAGCAGGGCCACGACGGGCACTGACCCCCTCCCGGCCCGCCCCCGGGCGCGCGGCGTCCCGGGGGCAGCCGACGGTCCGTCGGTCATGACCCGTCAGTAACCTGGCGGGAAGAGCCGGAAAACACCCCTGCGGCCATTCCCCCGCAGTGCGCTCCCACTACAATGCCCAGGTGCGCGAAGGCTCCGGGGGACGGAGGCGACGGGCACGGCCGAAGACAGGCCTGTCCGCCCTCCGGCGGTCGGCCCGTCGCAAGGGGAGTCCATTACGCGGGCACGGCTGAACAGTCGCAAGACGGATCTGTCACCATTCTCCACAAGGCAAGAGTTCGCCCAGGAGTCCACTCGGACGGGGGAACGCGGCACCCCCGCGCTCCCGCGCCCCGGATTCCGACGACCGCGGCGGGCGGCCCCGGCATGGCGGGGGACCGTCCACCGGCTGCGGATGCAAGGACCAGTCGGACCGGCGCCCGGGATACCGGAGCCCGGAACCGGCCGGGTCGAGGACGCGACCAGGAGATGGATGGGACCGCGGAGTGCGGGGCAACGACCGCTACGAGGCTGACGATCACCTCTCCCAGTTCGAGGCCGAGATGGGTCGGACTCGGAAGGAGCGCGACAAGGCAGTCGAGCATGCCGAAGACCTCGCCTACCAGGTGGAGGTCCTGCGGGCGAAACTGCACGAGTCCCGCCGGATGCTGGCCCAGCCGCGCGCCTTCGACGCCGTCTCCGGCCAGGCCGAGCAGATGCTCCGCACCGCCGAGATGCAGGCCCAGCAGCTGCGCGCCGACGCCGAGCGCCAGCTGCGCGACTCCCAGGCCGCCACCCAGCGGATCATGGCCGAGGCCGCCGAGCGCACCGCCCGGCTGGAAGCCGACCTCGCCGCCCGTCGCCGCCAGCTGGAGGACGAGCTCGCCGAGCTGCGCCGCTCCGCCGAGCAGCACGTCAACGGCTGGGCCGAGCAGACCCGGGCCGGCTCCGAGCAGGAGGCCCAGCGGCTGCTCCAGGACGCCCGCGCCGAGGCCGAGCGGATGGTCGCCGCCGCCCGTGCGGAGGCCGTCGCCCTCTCCGACCACGCCCGCGCCCAGACCGCCGCCGACGTGGACGCCGCCCGCGGCGAGGCCCAGGCCGCCGCCGAGGCCGCTCTGCAGCGGGCCCAGAACGACGCCGAGCGCCTGCTGCGCGCCGCCTCCGAGCAGGCCCAGCAGGCCGGCGCCCAGGCCGCCGCCGACGTGGACGCCGCCCGCGGCGAGGCCCAGCAGCAGCTGGCCGCCGCGCACGCCGCCGCCGAGGGCCAGCTGGTCGCCGCCCAGGCCGAGATCGGCCGGCTCAAGGCGCAGGCCGCCAACGAGCAGGCCCGGGCCGAGCAGCAGCTCGCCGCCGCCAAGGCCGAGATAGAGCGGCTGCGCGCCGAGGCGATCGCCGAGGCGGAGCGCACCCGCCACGAGGCCACCGAACTGCGCGCCCAGGCCGAGCAGGCCGCCGAGCAGCTCCAGGCCGACGCCGAGGCCGCCGCCGAGCGCAGGGTCGCCGACGGCGAGGCCGCCAACGAGCAGCGCTCGCAGACCGCCCGGGCCGAGGTGGCCCGGATGGTCGCCCAGGCCACCAAGGAGGCCTCGGCGATCCGTGCCGAGGCCGAGGGCGTCCGCACCGAGGCCGCCACCAAGCAGGCCGAGGCCGACGCCGCCCGGGCCGCCGCCGCCGAGGAGAGCGAGCGGCTGCGGGCCACCGCCGAGTCGGTGGCCTCCGAACTGAAGGCCGAGGCCGAGGCGGCGATCGCCGAACTCCGCGCCCTGGCCGAGCGGGACGTCGCCGAGCTGCGCGCGCACGCCGAGGCCGACGCCCAGCGACTGCGCGGCGAGGCCGAGGAGGCCGGCCGGGCGGCCGGCGCCAAGGACGCCACCGTCCACCTCGCCAAGGCCGCCAAGACCGCCGAGGAGGTCCTCGGCCGGGCCGACCAGGACGCCGAGACCGTGCGCGGCGAGGCCGCCGCCGAGGCCGAGCGGATCCGCGCCGAGGCCGCCGCCGAGGCGCAGCGCCTGCGCGAGCAGGCCCAGGCCGCCGTCGAGCAGGCCCAGAACGCCGCCCTGGACGACGCCGCCGCGATCCGCGAGCGGATCGAGCAGATGCAGGACGAGGCGGCCCGGCTGCGGGCCGAGGCCGAGGAGCTGCGCGCCCAGGCCGCCGCCGAGGCCGACCGGGTGCGCGGCGAGGCCCGCCGCCAGGCCGTGGTCCAGATCGAGGAGTCGGCGAAGAACGCCGAGGAGCTGCTCACCAAGGCCAAGGCCGACGCGGACGAGCTGCGCGCGGGTGCCGCCGGGGAGATCGAGCGGCTGCGCGAGCAGGCCCAGGAGCAGGCCGCCGAGACCCAGGGCCGGGCCGAGCAGACCCTGACCCGAGCCCGGGCCGAGGCCGGGAAGATCACCGAGGCCGCCGAGCAGCAGGGCCAGGACGCGCTCGCCGCCGCCAAGGCCGCGGCCGCCGAGAACCGGTCCGCCGCCGAGCGCGAGACCGCCGAACTCCGGCGCGACGCAACCGAGTTCGACCAGCGGGTGCGTGCCGAGGCGACCGCCGCGGCAGAGGCTACGACCACCGAGGCACAGGCCGAGGCGAAGGCCGTCCGGGACGCCGCGGTGGCCGACGCCGAGCGGGTGCGCACCGAGGCCGACACCGAGGCCGCCCGGGCCCGGGCCGAGGCCGAGGCGGCCGCGAACGCGCTGCGCGAGGAGAGCCGGCGCGAACGCGAGGAGGCCGCCGACGGCCTGCGGCGCGAGCGCGAGGAGACCTCCGAGCACCTGGACGCGGCCGAGGCCGCCCGCGAGCAGGCCGAACAGGCCGCCGCGGAGACCAGGGCCGAGGCCGAACAGGCCGCCGGAGAGCTGCGGGCGCTCGCCCAGCGCGAGACCAGCCAGCAGCGCGAGGCCGCCGAGGCCTACGCCGACCGGGTCCGCACCGAGGCCGAACAGCACGCCGGCGACCTCACCGAACGCACCGCGGCGGAGACCGCCGAGGTCCGCGAGACCGCCGACCAGTACAGCGCCGAGGTCCGTGAAGCCGCCGACCGGCACAGCGTCGAGGTCCGCGAAGCCGCCGACGCCTACGCCGACGAGCAGCGCACCGCGGCCGACACGTACGTCACCGAGCAGCACACCGCGGCCGACGCCTACGCCGCGGAGACCAGGGCCGAGGCCGAACAGGCCGCCGGGGAGCTGCGGGCCCTGGCCCAGCAGGAGACCACCCAGCAGCGCGAGGCCGCCGAGGCCCACGCCGACCGGGTCCGCACCGAGGCCGAACAGCACGCCACCGACCTCACCAAGCGGACCGCGGCGGAAACCGCCGAGGTCCGCGAGGCGGCCGACCGGTACGGCGCCGAGGTCCGCGAGACCGCCGACCGGTACGGCGCCGAGGTCCGCGAAGCCGCCGAGAAGCACAGCGTCGAGGTCCGCGAGGCCGCCGACACGTACGCCGGCGAGCAGCAGACCGCCGCCGACGCCTACGCCGCCGAGGTCCGCGAGCAGGCCGACGCCCACACCGCCGAGCAGCGCGCCGCCGCCGACGAGGTACTGGAGCGCGCCGAGGCCACCGCCGAGCAGCGCCGCGCCGAGGCCGCCAAGGACGCCAAGGCCACCCGCGAGAAGGCCGCCGCCGAACTGGCCCTGGCCAACGAGCAGGCCTCGACCGTCCGGGCCGAGGCCGGCCGCGAGCTGTCCGAGGCCCGCGCCACCGCCGACGGCATCCGCGCCGAGGCCGGCGCCGAGCTGGAGCAGGCCAGGGCCGACCGCGCCGAGCTGATCGCCGCCGCCAAGGCCGAGGGCGCCGAACTGGTGGCCGCCGCCGAGGACGAGGCCGCCGAGGTCCGCCAGTCGGTGGCCGGCATGCACGAGGCCGCCGCCGAGCAGATCGCCGCGCTCAGGGCCGCCGCCGAGCAGGAGGTCACCGAACTCCGCGAGGCCGCCGAGCAGGACGCCACCGAGCTGCGCACCCTCGCCGAGTACGAGACCACCGAGCAGCGGGAGCTGGCCGAGCGGGAGAGCACCGAGCAGCGCGAGTCCGCCGACGCGTACGCCGCCGAGCTGCGCGGCCTGGTCGAGCGGGAGAGCGCCGAGCAGCGCGAGCTCGTCGACCGCGAGACCGCCGACCTGCGGGCCCGCACCGAGGCCGAGACCACCGCCCTGCGCGAGCAGACCGAGCTGGAGCTGGCCGCCGAGCGGGAGGCCGTCGAGGACGAGCTCGGCCGGCAGCGCGCCGAGGCCCGGGCCTACGACGGGCAGCTGCGCGCGGAGGCCGAGGCCGAGCTGCGGGCCGCCCAGGAGGCCGCCGAGCAGCTGCGCGCCGACGCGGAGGCGCAGGCCGCCCGCACGGTGGCCGAGGCCGAGGCCCAGGGCGCCCGGAGCATCGCCGACGCCGAGGAGCTGTCCGCAGCCCTGCGCGCCGAGGCCGACGAGTACGCCCTCGCCACCCGCACCCTGGCCGACGACTACGACTCCGCCACCCACTCCCGCGCCGACGCCTACGACGCGGAGACCCGGGAGGCCGCCGAGCAGTTCGACAAGGCCACCCGCGAGCACGCCAAGTCCGTCCTGGAGAAGGCCTTCGCGGACGCCGAGGCGCTCGGCGAGGACGCCCAGACCACCGCGCTGGCGACCACCGCCGCCGCCGAGGAGCAGGCGGACGCCATGGTCGCGGCCGCCCGCAAGGAGGCCGACCGGCTGGTCGCCGCCGGCGAGGCGGCCGGTCAGGCCGAGGTCGAGAAGGGCCGCTCCGACGCGGACACCCTGCTCGCCGAGGCCCGCCGGGACGCGACCGCGATCCGCGAGCGCGCCGAGGAGCTGCGCGAGCGCACCGACGCCGAGGTCGAGGCCCTGCACGAGCGCGCCCGCAAGGAGAACGCGGCGGCCATGAAGTCGGCCGGCGAGCGGGTGGACGCGCTGGTGACGGCCGCCCAGGAGCAGCTGACCGAGGCCGAGGAGCAGGCGGTGGCCACCGTCGCCGAGGCCGAGGACCGCGCGGCGGCCCTGGTCGCGGCGGCCGAGGACCGCGCGGCCGAGCTGACCTCGGAGGCCTCCGCGGAGGCCAGCAAGGTCCGGCTGTCCGCCGTCCGCAAGGCCGAGGGCCTGCTCAAGGAGGCGGAGACCAAGCTCGCCAACTCCACGGACCGCGCCGAGGCGCTCATCGGGAAGGCCGAGGCCAAGCTCCGGTCGTCCGAGGCGGAGGCCGAGGAGCGGCTGGACCGGGCCTCCACCGAGGCGGAGAAGCGGCTGCGGGACGCCGACGAGTCCGCGGACGAGCAGGTCGAGCTGGCGAAGGCGGAGGCCGAGCGGCTGCTCGCCGAGGCGAAGGCCGAGGCGAAGCGGGTCACCGACGAGGGCCGGCGCGAGCTGGACGAACTGGTGCGCCGCCGCAAGGACATCAACACCGAGATCTCCAGGGTCCAGGACGTGCTGTCCGCCCTGGAGGCGTTCGAGGCGCCGTCACCGGTCGCCCAGGCCAACGGGGGAAGCAGCACCAAGAAGGACGGGGGCGCCAAGGCCGGTGCCGGAGTTGGCTCCCCCCGGTCGGGTGGCAATCGCTCCAAGAGCTCACCACCCGATTGAGCGGACATTGGCGGTCATTGTCCGTGAGAGAACGGCATAACGCCGTCGACACTCCGGTACCGTGTCAGGATTCCCTCAACCACCTCAGCGGTTTGACGACAGGAAGCCCAGAACCCCATGAGCGACAGTCACTCCCCTCACGGCTTCGACCTGGTGCGCCGTGGGTACGAGCGCGCCCAGGTCGACGAGCGGATCACCAAGCTGGTGGCCGACCGTGACAGTGCCCTGACCCGGATCAGCGCGCTGGAGAAGCGCATCGAGGAGCTTCACCTCGAGACCCAGTCCGCCCAGGCGGCGGTCACCGAGGCGGAGCCCTCCTACGCCGGTCTCGGCGCCCGGGTCGAGAAGATCCTGCGACTCGCCGAGGAGGAGGCCAAGGACCTGCGCGACGAGGCGCACCGCGCCGCCGAGCAGCACCGCGAGCTCGCCGAGGCCGCCGCCCAGCAGGTCCGCACCGAGGCCGAGAACTACGCCAAGGACCGCAAGGCCAAGGCGGAGGACGAGGGGCTGCGGATCGTCGACAAGTCCAAGAGCGACGCCGCCCAGCTGCGCGCCGAGGCCAACAAGGACGCCCAGAACAAGCGCGAGGAGGCGGACGCCCTCTTCGAGGACACCCGCACCAAGGCCGCCCAGGCCGCGCTGGAGTTCGAGACCAACCTGGCCAAGCGCCGCGAGCAGTCCGAGCGCGACCTGGCCGCCCGTCAGGCCAAGGCCGAGAAGCGCCTGGCCGAGATCGAGCACCGGGCCGAGCAGCTGCGCCTGGAGGCCGAGAAGCTGCGCACCGACGCCGAGCGCCGCGCCCGCCAGACCGTCGAGACGGCCCAGCGCCAGTCCGAGGACATCGTGGCCGACGCCAACGCCAAGGCCGACCGCATCCGCAGCGAATCCGAGCGCGAGCTGGCGGCGCTCACCAACCGCCGCGACAGCATCAACGCCCAGCTGACCAACGTCCGCGAGATGCTGGCGACGCTGACCGGCGCGGCCGTGGCCGCCGCCTCGCTGCCGACCGACGACACCCTGGGCGTGCCCGCCCAGCAGTCGCGCTGACGCACACCGGCCGAGCCGCACCGCAGGCCCTCACCCGCCCGGGTGAGGGCCTGTCGGCTTGTCGCGCCGTCATCGCCTCGGGCGCGGCTTGACGAAGGGTCCCTAGCGGGGGTAGGCGCCGTCCGGCCGCTGGTACCCGCTGCTGAGCTGGTTGCCCTCGTCGTCCGAGACGGTGCCGAACCAGGAGGTGCACCAGACCGACACCGAGTCCGGCCAGTACTGCACCTCGAAGGGGTGCCCGGGCCCGTAGTCGCCGTACGAGGTGACGATGAAGGTCTCCCCCGGGCGCATCCAGTAGTCCTCGCCGAGCGGTTCCAGGGTCAGCTCGACCAGCCCCTCGCCCCGGTTGGTCACCGGCATCCGGCCGCTCACCTCCAGCGCCGAGAAGTCCCAGGCCGCCGCGTCCTGGCTCTCCTGGCTCATCCGGCGGCCACCCTGGCGAGCAGGGCGCGCACGACGGCGTCGAAGGCCTCCGGCGCCTCCAGGGCGCTCAGGTGGCCCACCCGGGGCAGGACGGTCAGCTCGGCGTCCGGCCGGGCCCGCAGCATCGCCTCGGCCTCCTCCGGCGCCACCAGGGCGTCCTCGGCGCCCGCCACGACCGCGACCGGCACCGGCAGGCCGGCCAGCACGTCCAGGGAGTCCGGGCGGGCCGCCATGGCCCGCTGGGCCCAGGCGACGGAGGCCGGCGCCGCGGCGGCGACCATCGCCTCCACCCGCTCCACCAGGTGCTGCGAGTCCGGCCCGAGCTGCCCGGCCGCGACCCGCTCGTCCAGCAGCAGCCGCACGCTGTCCCGCGCGGTGACGGCGGCGGCCATCCGCTCCCGGTTGGCCCGGACCGCTTCGGTGTCGGCGGTGGCCCGGGTGTTGGCGAGCAGCAGGCCGGCCAGCCGGTCGGGGTGGCGGCGGGCCAGGGCCAGCGCCGCGTAGCCGCCCATGGAGAGCCCGGCGACCACCGCGCGTTCGATTCCGGCGGCGTCCAGCAGCAGCGCGAGGTCGTCCGCGACCAGGTCCAGCGAGGGCTCGTCGTCGCCCAGCCCGGTGCCGCCGAACCCCCGCTGGTCGGGGGCGAGCACCCGCGCTTCGTCCCCGGTCAGGCCGGGCAGCGCGTCCAGCTGGGACGACCACATCGAGGCGTTCAGAGGAAAGGCGTGCAGCAGCAGGAGTGGTGTTCCGGTACCGCTCTCGCGGACCGACACTGCGGAGGGGAGCTGGGTCATGCCACCAACCTATTCCGGCACGCCCGGCGGGCCCACTCAGCGGGCCGCGATACCCCCTTTGTCCTAGCCTGGCAAAGACCTGAGGGAGCGCGAATGATCGAGTTGCACGACCTGACAAAACGTTACGGCAAGACCCTCGCGGTGGACCGCCTCAGCTTCCAGGTCCCCCAGGGCGTGGTGACCGGCTTCCTCGGCCCCAACGGCGCCGGCAAGTCCACCACCATGCGCATGATCCTCGACCTCGACCGCCCGACCTCCGGCCGGGTCACCATCGACGGCAAGCGCTACGGCCAGCTCAGCGAGCCGCTCAAGTACATCGGCGCGCTGCTGGAGGCCAAGGCCGTCCACCCCGGCCGCACCGCCCGCGACCACCTGCTCTGGCTCGCCCAGAGCAACCGCATCCCCGAGCGCCGGGTCGACGAGGTGCTCGCCCTGGTCGGCCTCACCCCGGTGGCCCGCAAGCGGGCCCGCGGCTTCTCGCTCGGCATGGGCCAGCGCCTGGGCATCGCCTCCGCGCTGCTCGGCGACCCGGAGATCGTCATGTTCGACGAGCCGGTCAACGGCCTGGACCCGGAGGGCATCCTCTGGATCCGCAACCTGATGAAGCGCCTCGCCGGCGAGGGCCGGACGGTCTTCGTCTCCTCCCACCTGATGAGCGAGATGGCCGTCACCGCCGACCACCTGGTGGTCATCGGCCGGGGCCGGCTGCTCGCCGACCTGCCGATGCCGGAGTTCATCCGGCGCAACTCCCGCTCCGCCGTACGGCTGCGCGGCCCGGAGCCCGAGCGGCTGCTCGACGTGCTGGCCCGGGCCGGCCTGCGGCACGAACCCGGTCCGGACGGCTCCTACGAGGTGGTCGACGGGGACATCGCCCGGCTCGGCGAGCTGTTCGCCGGCCAGGGCGTGGTGCTGCACGAGCTCAGCCCGCAGCAGGCCTCGCTGGAGGAGGCCTTCATGCAGATGACGGCCGACTCGGTGGAGTACCACGCGGGCGACGGCCCGGGCCTGGACGCGGCCGGCGCGCCCACCGAGTGGGGCGCCGGCTGGAAGGCGGACGGCGCTCCGCAGAACACCACGGCACGGCAGGAGGAGAACTGAGATGGCGTCCTTCCCGGCGGTCCTGCGCTCCGAGTGGACGAAGATCCGCAGCGTCCGCTCGACGGTCTGGACGCTCGCGCTGACCTTCGTCGTCACGGTCGGCATCGGCGCGCTGCTGTCCCTGCTCACCAACAACAACTTCACCGAGTTCCGCCGCGGCGACCAGTCCCCGTTCGACGCCACCGGGACGTCCTTCTCCGGCATCATGCTCGGCGAGCTGGCGATCATCGTCTTCGGGGTGCTGGCGATCGGCAACGAGTACAGCAGCGGCATGGTCCGGGTCACCCTGGCCGCCGTCCCGCAGCGCGGCACCCTGCTCACCGGCAAGGCGGTGGTGCTCGGCGCGCTGGCCCTCGCGGTCTCGCTGGTGACGGCCTTCGCCACCTTCTTCGCCGGCCAGGCGCTGCTCGGCGCGCACTCCACCACGATCGGCGAACCGAACGTGCTGCGGGCGGTCTTCGGGGCGGCGCTGTACCTGACGCTGCTCTGCCTGTTCTCGGCGGGCGTCACCACGATGCTGCACAACCAGACGCTCGCGCTCGGCGTGCTGGTGCCGTTCTTCTTCCTGCTCTCGCCGATCCTCTCGGCGGTGCCGAAGGTCAAGACCCTGGCCCACTACTTCCCCGACTACGCGGGCTCCCGGATGCTGCTGGTGTACGAGCAGCACGGCCAGCCGTACGGGCCGTGGACCGGCTTCCTGATCTGCCTCGCCTGGACGGCAGCCGCGCTGGTCGGCGGCGCGCTGGTGCTCAAGAAGCGCGACGCGTAGCCGTCCCGGCGGCCCGGCCGTCAGTACCGCGGAGCGCCGCGGCCCCGCAGCAGGTTGGAGGCCCGGCGCTCCCGCGCTCCCCAGCAGGCGCGGTGCCAGTGCCGCCGGTCGTCCACGCCCGCGCCGTGCATCGGCCAGGCCACCACGTGGCCCGTCCCCGGCGGGATCTCCTGGTCGCAGCCCGGGCAGCGGTAGAACCGTCCGGCCGTCCCGGCGACCGTCTGGACCACCCAGTCGTCGCCCTGGTAGCTCTCGGTGCGGCGCAGCGAACCGCCGAGCGGGGCGGCCGGTTCCGCACTCTCGTGGGGGGCGGCGCTCTTGATCCGGTTGCGGCGCGGCGACACGGCGGACTCCCTCTCCTGCTGGCCTCTGGGTCGTTCCAGCCTACGGCCGCCCGGGGCCCCGTACGGCCACTACCACGGCTCCGTCCGGCACTTCGGCGTTTTTGCCGAGATCCACCCGATCATCGGGGAAATTCGGGGTTCGGCGTGCCATTGGCACATGACATCCGATACCCACAGGGGGAGAAGGCGGGGCCCGCAGACCCTGCGCGCACCCGAGGAGGCCCCACGATGAGCAAGACCAGCGCCCGAGCCGAGAGCGGCCGGCCCGTCGGGGTCCGGTCACCCGCCCCCGGCCCGACGCTGACCTCCGTCCCCCCGGTGACAGCCGTCGCGGGCGAGCCGCTGCCGGCCACCCAGTGGGCCGGCGCGCTGCCGCCGGCCACCGGTCCGGTGCGGGTCGGCCTGTTCCTGCTGTCCGCGCAGTTCCCCGGGCAGAGCCACGGCGAGGCGCTGGAGCGCACCGTCCACTCCGCCGTCGAGGCCGAACGCGCGGGCCTGGACAGCGTCTGGCTGGCCGAGCACCACTTCGTGCCGTACGGGGTGTGCCCGGACGCCGCCACGCTGGCCGGGCTGCTGCTCGGCCGCACCCGCCGGATCGGCGTCGGCACGGCGGTCAGCGTGCTCTCCACCCGCCACCCGGTGGGGCTCGGCGAGCAAGCCGCGCTGCTGCACCTCACCTCCGGCGGACGGTTCACGCTCGGGGTGGGCCGCGGCGGCCCGTGGATCGACCTGGACGTGTTCGGCGGCGGCGTGGACGCCTTCGAGAACGGCTTCCCGGAGCGGCTGGACCTGCTGCTGCGCTGGCTGCGCGGCTCCCGGGTGGGCGCGGACGGCCCGCAGTTCGCCTTCCCCGAGGTCGCGGTGGTGCCGCGGGCCACCGAGCCGGTGCGGCGGCCCGGCCTGAGCAGCTGGCTCGGCCTGGGCCAGCGGTCCGGCCCGGTGCGCTTCCCGCGCCAGCGCCGGGACGACGGGGGCCTCGGCGAGGAGCTCACCGCCTCCGGGCGGCCGGTGTCAGGCCCGCCCGTGGTGGTCGCCTGCACCTCGCCGGGCGGGGTGCGGATGGCCGCCGAGCGCGGCCTGCCGATGCTGCTCGGCATGCACTCCGGGGACGAGGACAAGCTGCGGATGCTGGAGCTCTACCGGTCCGCCTGGCTGGCCGCCGGGCGGTCCGAGGAGCAGCTGCGCCGGATCGGCCGCCGGCACGTCGCGGCCGGGGTGGCCCAGGTCGACGACCGCGCCGCGGCGGCCCGGTCCACGCTGCTGAACGCGATGCCCGGCTGGTTCGAGTACGGGCTCGGCGCCCACCGCACCGTGGACGGCCGAGAGCGCAGGATGCGCGACCCGCGCCAGTACACCGAGCTGCTCTGCGACCTGCACGCGGTGGGCACCCCGCGGCAGTGCGCCGACCGGCTGCTGGCCACCGCCGAACGCACCGGCATCCGGCGCTTCGCCCTGCTCGCCGAGGGCAGCGGCGACGAGGAGACGACCCTGCACAACATCGCCCGGCTCGGCTCCGAGGTGCTGCCGCAACTGGGCTGAGCCCCGTACGGGTCACGGGCCCGGGCCGCCGCCCCTCCCCCCGCACCGGGGAACGGGGCGGCCGGCGCCGCGGCACCGCGGGAAGGCGATCAGCAGTCCCGCAGCTCCTCGGACTGGTTGAGCAGCTGCTCCCGGACCGAGGTGAAGCGGTCGTACCGCGCCGCGTTGGCCTCCGACGGCAGGAACACCGCGACCCGGTGACAGTTCTGGAACGCCAGCCGGACCCCGAAGTGGCGCTGCAGGGCGCCCCGGATGGCGTCGCTGGCGAGGGCGCGCAGCAGCTGGCCACGGGCCTGCTCGCTGGGCGGTGGCACCTGGTTGTCGGCGAAGTCGGTGCCGTCGACCTTCGCCTGGGCGACCAGCGAGCTGATCAGGTCCCAGGCGTACGGCAGCGAGACGCGGACGCAGTCGACGAATTCCCGCTCGTCGACCTCGCCCCGCTCGGCCTTCTCCAGCAGGGCCGGTGAGACGTCGAGCGACATGGATTCTCCTCTCGCGGTCCACCCGCGCGGCGCCCGGGTGGTCGTGCGTAGGTCAAGCTCACAGTGAGGGTGGTGGTTTCGCATGGGGCGTCCGGAACACCGAGGGACAGGGGTTTCCGGCGCCTTCGCGACGGCGGCGGCGCCACGGGACGTGACGTCCCGGACACCGAACGCGCTCACAACAGCGTGGCAGTCAACGGAGCGGCGGGCCCGTCATTCCTGTGGATTGCTTCGGAAACACAGTGCGGTGCACCAGATTGGCCGGATCCCGTCGGATCGTTCATCTGAAGTCTCCATCCCCGTTGACAGCGATCCCGCGAGCGTGTCGTCACACACCGTAGCGACCCGAGGGTGGGGGCGCCAGGCCTCGACGGGCGGTAGCCGGACCGCAGGACCTCAATGTTGGCCGGGTTCGCGCTTTCTTCACCCAGCCGTCGCGGAATCGCATCAACTGGCCCCGGTGGGCTAGCGTGGTCGACCGTGCGTCTCGTAATTGCCCGCTGCTCAGTCGACTATGCCGGTCGGCTCTCCGCCCATCTGCCCTCCGCCACCAGGCTGATCCTGGTCAAGGCCGACGGCAGCGTCAGCATCCACGCCGACGACCGCGCCTACAAGCCGCTCAACTGGATGTCCCCGCCGTGTGTCCTCAAGGAGGCCGACGGGGTCTGGACGGTGGAGAACAAGGCCGGCGAGAAGCTCATCATCACGCTGGAGGAGGTGCTGCACGACTCGTCCCACGAGCTCGGGGTCGACCCGGGCCTGATCAAGGACGGCGTGGAGGCACACCTCCAGGAGCTGCTCGCGGACCGGATGGAGGTGCTCGGTGCCGGCTGGTCGCTGATCCGCCGCGAGTACCCCACGGCGATCGGCCCGGTCGACATCCTCTGCCGCGACGCCGACGGCTCCACGGTGGCCGTCGAGATCAAGCGCCGCGGCGAGATCGACGGCGTCGAACAGCTCACCCGCTACCTCGAACTCCTCAACCGGGACCCGCTGCTGGCCCCGGTCAAGGGCGTCTTCGCCGCGCAGGAGATCAAGCCGCAGGCCCGCGTGCTGGCCACCGACCGCGGCATCGGCTGCGTGGTGCTGGACTACGACGAGCTGCGCGGCATCGACGACGACAAGCTCAAGCTGTTCTGACCGCTCAGGACGGGCTCGCGCTCGCCGTCCCGCTCGGGGCCGTCGGCGACCCTGACGTGGGCGGCGGCGAGCTCGCGGTGGACGCCGGGGCCGACGAGCTGTGGCCCGTCGCCGGCGGCTGCGAGGGCTGCCCCGTCTGCTGGGGCGGCGGCGACTGACCCGGCGGCTGGACCGGCTGCTGCGACTGGCCCGGTGCGGGCGGCTGCGACTGCTGCGGGGCCTGCGACTCGCCCGCCCCCGGCGAGGAGCTCGGCCGCCTGGTCGGCGAGGAGCTCGACGCGTGCGAGGCGCTGCCGCTCGTGGACGGCTGCGGGCCGCTCCCCTGCCCCGCCGGGCTGCCCGGCCCGGCGCCGGCCGTCCCCGTCCCGGTGCTGCCGGAGGGCTGCGGGAACGGCGCCTCCTGGGTGTCGCCGCCGCCGTCCATCCGGCCGCTGTACGGGTCCTTCCCCTTGACCTCGTCCGGCCCGCTGAAGCTCATCGCCACCGCCGTGCCGAGCACCCCCAGGGTCAGCACCGCCGTGGAGACCACGGCCGCCCGCCGCCGCCTGCTGGACTTCAGGCGGGCCGGCACCCGGGCCGCGATCTTGCGGATCACCGGGGCGCGGCCGGGCCCCGCCACGGCGGGCGCGGCGGCCGGCAGCTGCCGGCCCTCGGCGCGCAGCAGGTCGAGCATCCGGCCGACGGCGGCCACCCCGCGCTGGTCGCCCGCGGCGGCCCGCAGGGTGAGCGCGGTCTCCAGTTCGGCGATGGCCCGGGAGGGCTGCTGGAGGCAGATCGCGTGCACGCCCGCCTCGTGGTGGAACCAGGCCTGGTCGACCGCCGAACCGGTCTGGCGGGCCGCCTCCAGGCCGAGCTGGAGCACCCGCTCCCAGGCGCCCCAGCGCAGCGACAGCGCCAGCGCGGGCGCCGCCGCACGGGCGAGCCGGACCACCGCGTCGTGCCGCCCGGCGGTGCGGTCGGCGAGCAGCACCCCGATCATCACCTCGGCCTCGGCGGCGATCTGCTCCAGCGTCACCGAGCTGTGCCCGACCCACCAGGCGAAGTGCTGGGCGGCGCCGTCGACGCAGCCGCGGGCCGGCCAGTGCGGGGCGAGCAGGTCCTGCGCGCCGGCCGTCAGCCGGTGGTGCCCGCCGATGGACACCGCCAGTCCAGCGTCGGCGAGTTCGGCGAGCGCGGCCTCGCCCTGCCCGACGTCGATCAGCGCCGGCAGGTGCGGCGCGGTGGGGCACTCGCCGCCGAGCGCGACGGCGAGCCGCAGCACGGCCTGCGCGGGCTCGCTCAGCCCCTCGGCGAGCCGGACCGCGGGCGAGGCGGTCTCCGCCACCGAGGGCAGCGGGACGGTGCGGCGCAGCGCGTCCTCCCGGATCGCCGGGTCCGGGTCGTGGACGGGCCCCTCGACGGCGCCGAAGACGTCCATCCGGTCGTCCTCGGCGGCGACCAGCGCGTCCACCGCGACGTCCCGCTGGCGCAGCAGGGCGGCGGCCTGGACGAAGCGCAGCGGCAGGCCCTCGGACTCGAACCAGAGGTCCACCGCCCAGGCCTTCTCGTCGACGTCCAGCGGCCGCCCGGCCAGCCGGGCGGTGAGGGCGAGGCAGGCGGAGCGGGAGAGCCCGGCCACCAGGTGGTCCTGGAGCCGGGAGCCGGCCGGCAGCGGCGGGCCGTCCGGGGCGGCGGAGATCAGGAAGGCGCAGCCGGGGGCGGCGGCGAGCAGCTGCTCCAGCTCGGCGCCCGCGGGCTCGGCGGAGTCGATCACCACGATCGCGCCGACCTCGGCGAGGTGGGCGGCCAGCTGCCCGGGGTCGGGGCGGTAGCCGGGGGCGTGGTGGGTGGCCGCGAAGAGGTCCTGGAGCAGGTCGGGAAGGGTCCGGCGGTGGCCGCAGAGCTGCACCACTCCACCGGGGGCGAGGTCGGCGGCGGCCTCGGCGACGGCCGACAGCAGCGCGCTGCGGCCCGAGCCGGCCTGGCCGACCAGGCGTATCGAGCGGCCCTCGGAGAGCAGGCCGAGCAGTTCGACGACGTCGACCTCGCGGTCCAGCATCGGCAGGTCGGCGGGCCCGGCGCCGAGCGCGAGCGGGCCGACCGCACGGCCGACACCGCCGACCGGACCGCGGGCGGGCTCGCTGCGTCCGGTCCGGCGCGGACGCGGACGCCACTCCTCGGGACAGGTCCTGGCCTCGGAGCCGTCCGGTGCGCCGACGCCCACCAGCAGGCCGCCGGAGACCAGTTCACCGCCACGGGTGCGGACGGCCTCCTGCCGGAACTCACCGGATGGCTGTGACACGTTCTGCTCCGCATCGTGCTCGGCCGTCGGCGCCCCGCGCCGCCCGGCTGACGTCCCGCTCGCGGCCGCGGCCGGGCTGGAGGCAGCCCCGGCGGCCGTCTTCTGACGGGCAGACTCTTGCACATCCGGCCCCGACCGTGCAGAGCGGTCCGTGGCTGACGACCGGTCGGCGGCGCTGACCAGGGGCGTTGCGCGGGCGGGGTCGGACGTACGCGGGCGTGCGGTCCGGCGCGCGGAGCAACCGTCTTTAGAGCGCGACCCCGTGCGCCTCGGCGACGCCCGCGGCGCCGTCGACGGCCAGGATGCGGTGCAGCTTGGTGGCCACCAGCAGCCGCTGGAGCTGGGCCGGGACGGAGCGCAGCACCAGGCGGCGGCCGATCCGGCCGGCCCGCCGGTGGGTGCCCATGATCACGCCGAGCCCGGTGGCGTCCCAGAACTCCAGCCGGGCGAGGTCGAGCACGAGGTCGCCGAGGCCGCCGTCCACGGCCTGGTGCAACCGGACCCGCGCGTCGGCGGCGGTGCGCACGTCGAGGCGGCCTTCGATGGCCAGCGCCGTGTGGTCGCCGGTGATGCGCATGCTCTCCTCCTTCGCCTGGACGGCCTGGTGCGGGGCGGGTCCGCCCCGGCCGTGCCGGGTACGGGAGCGGGGGGTTCGTCCGGGCGGGCCGCAGCCCCTCACCCGGCCCCGGGCGGAATGCCGGGTTCCCTCATCTGACGGTGAACCGGCTCCGCAGGTTGCTGGTTCCGGCCAGATCTGAAGCAACTTCACCCGTCCGAGGGAATATACGCAGGTCGGCCCCACACCTACGCTCGATTACCGCCCAAATCACCCGTCTGCGGCACGCTGCGTGAGGAAACTCACCCGGCCCGGCGGAGCGGGCCGTACGATGCTCCGATCGCACGGCCCGCCGGTCGTTCAGCCCCGCCGGCTCACTTGCCCTCGTACGGGTAGAAGCCGCGGCCGCTCTTGCGTCCCAGGTCACCGGCGGTGACCATGCGGGCCATGATCTCCGGCGCGGCGAACTTCTCGTCCTGGGTCTCGTCGTAGATGTTGCGGGCGGCGTGCAGCAGGATGTCCACGCCGGTCAGGTCGGCGGTCTGGAGCGGGCCCATCGCGTGGCCGAAACCGAGCCGGCAGGCGGTGTCGATGTCCTCGGCGGTGGCCACGCCCGACTCGTACAGGCTGGCGGCCTCGACGACCAGCGCGGTGATCAGGCGGGTGGTCACGAAGCCGGCCACGTCGCGGTTGACCACCACGACCTCCTTGCCGACGCCCTCGGCGTAGGCGCGGGCGGTGGCCAGCGTCTCGTCGCTGGTCTTGTAGCCGCGGACCAGCTCGACCAGCTTCATCATCGGGACCGGCGAGAAGAAGTGGACGCCGACGACCGACTCCGGGCGCTCCGTGGCGGCGGCGATCCGGGTGATCGGGATGGCGGAGGTGTTGGAGGCCAGCACGGCGCCGTCCTTGGCGAGCTTGTCGAGCTCGCGGAAGACGCCCTCCTTGACCTCCAGCTTCTCGAACACGGCCTCGACCACGATGTCGGCCTCGGCGACGGCGCCCAGGTCGGTGGTGGTGGTGATCCGGCCCAGCGCGGCCTCGGCGTCCTCGGCGCTCAGCCTGCCCTTGGCGACGAACTTCCCGTACGAGGCGCGGATGCCCGCCAGGCCCCGCTGGAGCGCCTCCTCGGTGACGTCCCGCAGCACCACCGGGTGGCCGGCCTGCGCGGACACCTGGGCGATGCCGGCGCCCATCAGGCCGGCACCGATCACGGCGATCTGCTTGCTGGACGCATTGCTCATGGCTGGGTCTCCCGATGCCGTCGCCGCCCTGCGGGCGGGCCCTGAAGGCGGCTCAGGACAGGGGTCACCCGCCGTAGGAGCCGCATCGCTCTGGCCGGACTCTAATGCCCAAATCCCCCGTGCAATAGCAATCGGGAGTGTGATCTGCAACCGACCTGGTCGGTCGCCCAAGAAGGCGACCGGAGGGCGACAAGAGGGTGATCAGATGGTCAGCCCGAGGTCCTGGGCCAGGATCGCCGCCTGCACCCGGCTGCGCAGCCGCAGCTTCGCCAGGATGCGGCTGACGTGCGTCTTGGTGGTCGCCTCCGCCATCTCCAGCCGGGCCGCGATCTCCCCGTTGGACATCCCGGAGCCGATGCAGGCCAGCACCTCCCGCTCGCGGCCGGTCAGCGCCCCCACCGCCGCCCGGGCCTCCGGTCCGACCGCCCGCTCGGGGCGGGCGAAGGCCCCGATCAGACGCTTGGTCACCGAGGGCGCCAGCATGCCGTCCCCGCGCGCCACCGTACGGATGCCCTCGACCAGGGTGTCCGCCTCCAGGTCCTTGAGCAGGAAG
This sequence comes from Kitasatospora sp. NPDC001261, assembly GCF_042896795.1. NCBI lineage: Bacteria > Bacillati > Actinomycetota > Actinomycetes > Kitasatosporales > Streptomycetaceae > Kitasatospora > Kitasatospora sp. NPDC001261. Next base: position 109,907 of record NZ_JBIAXP010000010.1, on the reverse strand, counting down.
CCGGACGCGCCGGCCCGCAGCGCGCCGTAGACGTACTCGTCCAGGTCGAAGGTGGTCAGCACGAGCACCTGCCCGGCCCCGGCGGCGACCACCTCGCGGGTCGCCGAGACGCCGTCCAGCCGGGGCATCTGCACGTCCATCAGCACCACGTCCGGCCGCAGCTCCAGCGCCAGCCGGACGGCCTCCTCGCCGTCGGCGGCCTGCCCGACCACCTCGAAGCCCGGCTCGGCGCGCAGGATCATCACCAGCGCCGCCCGCACCGCCGCCTGGTCCTCGGCCACCAGTACCCGGATCGTCATGCCCGCCCCTCGTTCCCCTGGGCGCGCGGCAGCACCGCGCGCACCCTCCAGTACCCGTCCCGCGGCCCGGCCTCGAAGCTGCCGCCGAGCAGCCCGGCCCGTTCCGCCATGCCCACCAGCCCCGCCCGGGCGCCGGGCAGCCCGCGGCCCGGCCCGCCCCGGTACGGGCTGTCCACGGCGATCCGCAGCTCCTCCGGCGCGAACTCCAGCCGCAGGCTCACCAGTCCGGGCCCGGCGTGCTTGAGCGCGTTGGTCAGCGACTCCTGGACGATCCGGTACGCGGCCAGCCCGACCGGCACCGGCAGGTCGCCGCGCTCGCCGGACTCGGACAGCTCGAAGTCCAGCCCGACGTCCTGGCCGGCCGCCCGGGCCTTGGCCAGCAGGGCGTCCACCGCGGCCAGGTCGGGCGCCGCGTAGGACTCGTCCACCTCTCCCCCGCCGCTGTCCCGGAGCAGCCCGATCATGCGTCGCATTTCGGCCAATCCCTGGACGCTGTTCTCCCGGATCACCGCCAGCACCTCCACCAGCGGATCGTCCTCGGGCAGGCTCCGGCGCCGGGCCACCGACTGGGCGCCGGTGGCGTGGATCGCGATCGCCGACAGGTGGTTGGCCACCACGTCGTGCAACTCCCGTGCCATCCGGGCCCGTTCGGCGCCGATCGCCTCGCGCCGGTCCATCTCCGAGAGCAGCGCGGTCTGTTCCGCCCGCAGCCGCTCGGTCTCCGCCTCCTCCCGGTGCTTGCGCACCACGTCCCCGGTCCACACCGGGGCCAGGAAGACCAGCGAACTGACCACCACCACCAGCAGCGCGCCGGACGTCCCGCCGTAGATCGCCGCGAGGGTGGAGAGCGCCAGCACGGTGGCCCCGCCACTCAGGTGCAGCACCCGGGACATCCGCGGGGTCCCGTAGATCACCGCCGCGTACAGCAGGTCGGTGTACATGATCAGCGTCGCCAGCAGGCTGCCGGCGAACAGGCTGCCCGCGAAGGCCAGCCCGCCCAGCGACACCGCGAGCACCGGCCTGGTCCGGCGCACCAGCTCCAGCCCCGCCAGCACCACCAGCGGCAGCACCACCGCCCACAGCGGCACCCGGTCGGCCCGGTCGTACACCTTGAAGACGATCAGCACCGTACCGCCGAGCAGCCCGCAGAGGGCGATCAGCTGGTCCTGCCGGCGCGGGGAGAGGGCGGGGAACGGGAGGGGCACGTTCCCATCTCACCACCCCCGGCGGCCGGCCCGGCTCCGGTCCACGGAGGAGCCCGCTACATCGAAAGGTGCAGGCCGCTACGGCACCGCGCGACGACGACAGCGGCGCGCCCGCGCACCAGGCTGGAAGCACCGCCGAAACACCCGGGAGCAGAACGTGATCGTCACCCTCATCGTCGCGGCCGAGATCTCCTTCTGGATCCTGCTCGGCCTCGGCCTCGCCACCCGCTACCTGCTCCGGTGGCGCCGCACCAGCACCGCGCTGCTGGTCGGTCTGCCACTGGTGGACCTCACCCTCTACGCCCTCACCGTCCTCGACCTGCGCGGCGGCTCCACCGCGAGCTGGACGCACGCCCTCGCCGCGAGCTACGCGGGCTTCTCGATCGGCTACGGCCCCTCGCTGGTCCGCTGGGCCGACCGGCACTTCCTGCACCGCTTCGCCGGCGGCCCCAAGCCGCTGCCCTCGCCCAAGTACGGGCCCGAGCGGACCAGGTACGAGTGGCAGATCGCCGGCCGGACCGTCGTGTCCGCCGCCGTCACGCTGAGCCTGATCACCCTGCTCGTCCCGCTCTCCGCGGGCTCCGCCCACTTCGGCACCTTCCTCCAGTGGTACCTCAAGCTGGGCATCGCCGCCGTGGTCAACGTGATCGTGGCCGGCTGCTACTCGCTCTGGCCCAAGCAGCCGCCGGCCGGCGTGCTGGTCGAGGACGGCCGGGTGGTCACCGGGAAGACCCTCGCCGGGACCACCCCCGGCGGCACCCCCGCCGACCGGCCCTGAACCGTCGAGGGCCCGTCCCCGGACCCCCACGGGGGAGGAGTCCGGGGACGGGCCCTCGACGCGTTCTAGCGGTTCTCGCCCGGGACCCAGAGCACGTCGCCGCGCTCCTTGTTGGCCACCCGGGCCAGGATGAACAGCAGGTCGGACAGCCGGTTGAGGTACTTCGCGGTCAGCGGGTTGACGCTGTCGCCGTGCTCCGCGATCGCCGACCAGGTGGAGCGCTCGGCCCGCCGGACCACCGTGCAGGCCAGGTGCAGGTGGGCCGCCCCGGCCGTGCCGCCGGGCAGGATGAAGCTGCGCAGCTTCTCCACCCGCGCCAGGTAGTCGTCGCAGTCCGCCTCCAGCCGGTCGATGTAGGACTGCAGCACCCGCAGCGGCGGGTACTTCGGGTCCTCCACCACCGGGGTGGACAGGTCGGCGCCGACGTCGAACAGGTCGTTCTGGACCCGGACGAGCACCGCCGTCATGTCCTCCGGCAGCTCCCCCACGGCGAGGGCCACCCCGATCGCCGCGTTCGCCTCGTTGGCGTCCGCGTACGCGATCAGTCTCGGATCGGTCTTGCTGGTCCGGCTCATGTCGCCGAGCGCGGTGGTGCCGTCATCGCCGGTACGGGTGTAGATGCGCGTCAGATTGACCATGCGGCCAGCGTAGCCGCCGGGTTAGGCGGCGTTAACCCCGCCTGGAGAGGCCGCTACGCGACATTCACCCTCTGCCCGGGCGGGGCCGCCTCCAGCCAGGCCAGGAAGCCGGTCAGCGCGTCCTCGCTCATCGCCAGTTCCAGCGGCGCCCCGTTGTGCAGGCAGCGCAGCACCACCGAGCCGGACAGCAGCGCCAGCTCCTCCTGGCCCTCCGGGTAGCGCCGGCCGAGCACCTCGATCTCCCGGCGCGGAAGCATCTTGCGCGGGCGCGGGGCGTACGAGAAGACCCGGAACCACTCGATCGAGTCACCGCTGTAGCGGCCGATACCAAAAACCCACCCCTTGCCGTCGGTCGGGGGGACCGGGGCTGAGGTGGGTTTGCCGTTCTCGTCGAGGTCGGGCTGCGTCGAGGCGTCGGCGGGCATTTTGAGCCGGTAACTGCAGTCGAAGGTGCCGCCGACCCGCTGGATCAGGCGGCGTCGGACGGCGAAGGCCATCAGCCCGATCACTCCCAGGGCCACGACCGCCGCACACACCACAAGCGCGAGGACCATGCTCACCTACCTCCTCGCTACCCGCGTTCCCCGTAACGGTCGTATCAAGCGACCGCGCTGACCTACCAACTACGACGACAGTCCCGGGGTCACGCTCGCGCGTCCCCGGGACCGTCGGTCGACCCCGCTAAACCGGGGTCCGGCGCACTCAGGCGTGGGCCTTGAGGCCGCGCGCCGCGAACAGACGGACCTCGGCGCGCCGCTCGGCGTGCTCGTCCAGGCCCGACTTGGCCTTCTCCAGTGCGCGCTCGGCACGCGCGACGTCGATCTCGTCCGCCAGCTCGGCGATCTCCGCGAGCAGAGACAGCTTGTTGTCGGCGAAGGAGATGAAGCCGCCGTGCACCGCGGCGATCACGGTGCCGCCGTCCACCGTGCGGATGGTGACGGGACCGGTCTCCAGCACGCTCAGCACCGGGGTGTGGCCCGGCATGATGCCGGTGTCACCGGAGGCCGTACGGGCGACGACGATGGTGGCCGCACCGGACCACACCTTGCGGTCGGCTGCGACCAGCTCGACGTGCAGCTCAGCCAACGTGGGCTCCTAGGCTCATGCAACGCCCGATTACTCGGGAGTTTCGGTAAGAATAACGGCCCCGCGCCTCCGGCATGAAACCGGCGGCACGGATTTGACCGGAATCACAGCCGATGCGACGCGAGGGGTGGGTCCCAGGGCTGGGGCCCACCCCTCACGGTCACGCTCAGCTGCTACCGGCCGCGATTACTTCTTCGCCAGCTCGGCGGCGTTCTTCTCGAGGTCCTCGATGCCACCGCACATGAAGAAGGCCTGCTCCGGGACGGAGTCGTACTTGCCGTCCGCGATCGCGTTGAAGGCCTCGATGGTCTCCGACAGCGGCACGGTCGAACCCTCGACACCGGTGAACTGCTTCGCCACGTAGGTGTTCTGCGAGAGGAAGCGCTCGATGCGACGGGCACGGTGCACCGTGATCTTGTCCTCTTCGGACAGCTCGTCGATACCGAGGATCGCGATGATGTCCTGGAGGTCCTTGTACTTCTGCAGGATCCCCTTGATACGGATGGCCGTGTCGTAGTGGGTCTGCGCGATGTACCGCGGGTCGAGGATGCGGGACGTGGAGTCCAGCGGGTCGACGGCCGGGTAGATGCCCTTCTCCGAGATCGGGCGCGACAGAACGGTCGTCGCGTCCAGGTGGGCGAAGGTGGTGGCCGGCGCCGGGTCGGTCAGGTCGTCCGCGGGGACGTAGATCGCCTGCATCGAGGTGATCGAGTGACCGCGGGTCGAGGTGATGCGCTCCTGGAGGAGGCCCATCTCGTCGGCCAGGTTCGGCTGGTAGCCCACCGCGGAGGGCATGCGGCCGAGCAGGGTCGACACCTCGGAACCGGCCTGGGTGAACCGGAAGATGTTGTCGATGAAGAGGAGCACGTCCTGCTTCTCGACGTCACGGAAGTACTCCGCCATGGTCAGCGCGGACAGCGCGACCCGCAGACGGGTGCCCGGCGGCTCGTCCATCTGGCCGAAGACCAGCGCGGTCTTGTCCAGAACGCCCGAGTCGACCATCTCGTCGATGAGGTCGTTGCCCTCACGGGTGCGCTCGCCGACACCGGCGAACACCGACACACCACCGAAGTTCTCGGCGACGCGGTAGATCATCTCCTGGATCAGAACGGTCTTGCCGACACCGGCACCACCGAACAGACCGATCTTGCCACCCGTGACGTACGGGGTGAGCAGGTCGATGACCTTGATACCGGTCTCGAACATCTCGGTCTTGGACTCGAGGTCCTTGAACTCGGGAGCCTTGCGGTGGATCGGCCAGCGGACCTCGACCTGCTTGTCGAACTCCGCCTTGTCGACGTTCAGCACGTCACCGAGGGCGTTGAACACCTTGCCCTTGGTGATCTGGCCGACCGGGACGGAGATCGCCGCACCGGTGTCGGAGACCTGCGAACCGCGGACCAGGCCGTCGGTCGGCTGCATCGAGATGCCGCGGACCATGCCGTCGCCGAGGTGCTGGGCGACCTCGAGGGTCAGGATCTTCTTGCCCGTGCCGTCGGGGTTGTCCACCTCGACGTGCAGGGCGTTGTACATGTCCGGAATCGCGTCGACGGGGAACTCCACGTCGACGACCGGGCCGATGACCCGCGCGACGCGGCCCGTCGCCGTGGTCGGCTCAACAGTGGTGGTCATACTCATTCGCTCCCGCGGCTAGCGTCGGCGAGGGCGTTGGCGCCGCCGACGATCTCGCTGATTTCCTGGGTGATCTCGGCCTGACGGGCCGAGTTGGCAAGCCGCGTGAGCGACTTGATGAGCTCGCCGGCGTTGTCCGTCGCGCTCTTCATCGCGCGGCGGCGGGCGGCGTGCTCGGAAGCGGCCGACTGCAGCAGCGCGTTGTAGATCCGGCTCTCGACGTACCGCGGCAGGAGCGCGTCCAGGACGCCCTCCGCCGACGGCTCGAAGTCGTACAGCGGGAAGATCTCCGACTTGGCCGGCGACTGGTCGCTGAGCTGGACCTCGTCCAGCTTCAGCGGCAGCAGCCGCGCCTCGACCGCGTTCTGCGTCAGCATCGACACGAACTCGGTGGAGACCAGGTGCAGCTCGTCCACGCCGCCGGTCTCGGCCGTGAAGGCCTCGATCAGGTCGGCCGCCACGGTCTTCGCGTCACCGTAGGTCGGCTTGTCCGAGAACCCCGTCCACGAGTCCGCGACCGTCAGGCCGCGGAACGTGTAGTACGAGACGCCCTTGCGGCCGATGATGTACGTCACCACGTCCTTGCCCTCGGACCGCAGGCGCTCGCTGAGCACCTGGGCGGCCTTGATGGCGTTGGTCGAGTAGCCGCCCGCCAGGCCGCGGTCCGCCGTGATCAGCAGGACTGCGGCGCGCTTGGCGGCCGGGTTCTCGGTGGTGAGCGGGTGCTTGGCGTTGGACCGGGTGGCCACCGCCGTCACCGCCCGGGTGAGCTCATCGGCGTACGGAGTGGAGGCGGCCACCGCGCGCTGCGCCTTGACGATGCGCGACGCGGAGATCATCTCCATCGCCTTGGTGATCTTCTTCGTCGCGGTGACAGAGCGGATCCGGCGCTTGTAGACCCGAAGCTGTGCTCCCATGGGTCGTTACGTCCTTTCCCTCGCTACCGGACTCAGGCCTGCTCGGAGAGCAGCTTGCCGTCAGCGGTCTGGTACCCCTGCTTGAAGGCCTCGACGGCGCTGGTCAGCGCGTCGACGGTGCCGTCGGCCAGCAGGCCGGTCTCCACGATGCCGGCCAGCAGGTCCTTGTGCTGGAGGCGGACGTGGTCCAGGAACTCGCGCTCGAAGCGGCGGATCTCGGCGACCGGGACGTCGTCCAGCTTGCCGGTGGTGCCGGCCCAGATGGAGACGACCTGCTCCTCGACCGGGAACGGCTGGTACTGGCCCTGCTTCAGCAGCTCGACCATGCGCGCACCGCGCTCCAGCTGGGCCTTGGAGGCCGCGTCCAGGTCGGAACCGAAGGCGGCGAAGGCCTCCAGCTCACGGTACTGGGCGAGGTCCAGACGCAGGCGGCCGGCGACCGAGCGCATGGCCTTGATCTGGGCGGAGCCACCGACGCGGGAGACCGAGATACCGACGTTCACGGCCGGGCGGATGCCGGCGTTGAACAGGTCGGACTCCAGGAAGCACTGGCCGTCGGTGATGGAGATGACGTTGGTCGGGATGTACGCCGAGACGTCGTTGGCCTTGGTCTCGATGATCGGCAGACCGGTCATCGAGCCGCCGCCCAGGGCGTCGTTCAGCTTCGCGCAGCGCTCCAGCAGGCGGGAGTGCAGGTAGAAGACGTCACCCGGGTAGGCCTCGCGGCCCGGCGGGCGGCGCAGCAGCAGGGAGACGGAACGGTAGGCCTCGGCCTGCTTCGACAGGTCGTCGAAGATGATCAGGACGTGCTTGCCGTCGTACATCCACTCCTGGCCGATGGCCGAACCGGTGTACGGGGCGAGGTACTTGAAGCCGGCCGGGTCGGAGGCGGGAGCGGCCACGATGGTGGTGTACTCCAGCGCGCCGGCCTCCTCCAGGGCGCCGCGGACGGACGCGATGGTGGAGCCCTTCTGGCCCACGGCGACGTAGATGCAGCGGACCTGCTTCTCCGGGTCGCCCGAGCGCCAGTTGTCACGCTGGTTGATGATCGTGTCGACGGCCACCGCGGTCTTGCCGGTCTGGCGGTCGCCGATGATCAGCTGGCGCTGGCCGCGGCCGATCGGGGTCATCGCGTCGATGGCCTTGATACCGGTCTGCAGCGGCTGCTTGACCGACTTGCGGGCCATGACGCCGGGGGCCTGCAGCTCCAGGGCACGGCGACCGGTGGCGGCGATGTCGCCCAGGCCGTCGATCGGGTTGCCCAGCGGGTCCACGACGCGGCCGAGGTAGCCGTCGCCGACCGGAACCGAGAGGACCTCGCCGGTGCGGCGCACGGTCTGGCCCTCTTCGATGCCGCCGAACTCACCGAGGACGACGACACCGATCTCGCGGGTGTCGAGGTTCAGCGCGAGGCCGAGCGTGCCGTCCTCGAACTTCAGCAGCTCGTTCGCCATGACCGAGGGCAGGCCCTCGACATGCGCGATGCCGTCCGCCGCGTCAGTGACCTTGCCGACCTCTTCCACAGAAGCGGCGTCCGGCTGGTACGACTGGACAAAGTCGGCCAGCGCGTCCCGGATCTCCTCCGGACGGATCGTAAGCTCCGCCATCAGGCTTCCCTGCTCTCCTAGTTTGCGATCCTCGGCCCGCCATTGAGGGCCGCAAGTATTCGACTCTCGGCCGGGTCTTCCGAACCGGCCGTACGATGTGCCGGCTCCTTGGGGAGCCGGTTTCCCGACCGAGGGTCGGATGTGCTGCTTGGGTGCTCAGCCTTCGAGCGACTGGCGAGCGCCCTCGAGGCGGCTCGACACGGTGCCGTTGATGATCTCGTCGCCGATCTGCACCCGGACGCCGCCGACGACCTCGGGGTCGACGTCGATGTTCAGGTGGACCTGGCGGCCGTACATCCGGGCCAGAGCACCGGACAGGCGCTCCTTCTGGGTGTCCGACAGCGGCACCGCGGTGGTGACCAGGGCCACCACGCGGCCGCGGCGCGCGGCGGCGAGCTTCGAGTAGGACTCCAGGCCCTGCTCCAGGCTACGGCCACGCGGCACGTTGACGAGGGCGGTGACCAGCCGGACGGTACCGGCGTTGGCGCGGCCGCCGAGCAGCTTGCCGATCAGCCCGGCCTTCGCGACGGCACCGGCCTTCGGCTCGGTCAGCGCGGCGCGCAGCTCGTGCGAGCCGCTCACCACCCGGCCGAAGCGGAAGAGCTCGTCCTCGACGTCGTCCAGGGCGCCGGCCTTGTCCGCGGCGATGATCTCCGCGTAGGCGGCGAGCTCCTCGGTCGCGTCCACCAGGTCGCGCGAGCCCGACCAGCGGGAGCGGACCAGGCCGGAGACCAGGTCGACGGCCTCGCCGGAGACCTGGCCGGTCAGCAGCGAGGTGACCAGCTGGGCCTTGTCCTGGCCCGACCGCGAGGGGTCGGTCAGGACGCGGCGCAGCGACACCTCGCGGTCCAGCACGGCCGTGACGGCGGTGAGCTCCTCGGCGAGCTTGGCCGCGTCCACCGAGGTGGAGTCGGTCAGGCTCTCCAGGTTCTGCCGGCCGGCGACGAGGGCCTCACGGCTGGCGCCGATCACTTGGCCGCACCCTGAGCAACGGCGGCCTTGGCCTCCAGCTCGTCCAGGAAGCGGTCGATGACGCCGCTCTGCCGGGTGTGGTCCTCGAGGGACTCACCCACGATGCGGGACGCCAGCTGGGTGGCCAGCGAGCCCACGTCCTGACGCAGGGCGGCAGTGGCCTGCTTCTTGTCCGCCTCGATCTGGGCGTGACCGGCGGCGACGATGGCCTCGCGCTGGCGCTGGCCCTCCTCGCGCATCTCGGCGAGCTGGGCGGCACCCTGCTCGCGAGCCTGCTCGACGATGCGGGCAGCCTCGTGGCGCGCCTCGGCGAGCTCGGCGCGGTACTGCTCAAGCAGGGCCTGGGCCTCCACCTGGGCGGCCTCGGCGCGCTCCATCCCGCCCTCGATCGCGTCCCGGCGCTCCGACAGCACCTTCTCGATGCTGGGGAGGAGCTTCTTGCCGAGCAGACCGAAGACGATGAAGAAGCAGAGCAGGCCGATGATGATCTCGGGCCACGCGGGGAGGAGAGGGTTCATCTTCTCCTCGGCCGCGAGCTGGACGATCGCCATGCTCATATCTGGACCTTCCTCAGAAAGGGTCTACGGCGGGATTACTTGTTGCCGAAGACGAACGGCATGACGATGCCGATGAGGGCGAGCGCCTCGGTCAGCGCGAAGCCGATGAACATGTTGGAACGGATGAGACCGGCAGCCTCGGGCTGGCGGGCCATGGCCTGGACACCGTTACCGAAGATCAGACCGACGCCGATGCCGGGGCCGATGGCGGCGAGGCCGTAGCCCAGGGAGGCGACGGAACCGTAGACAGTGCCCTCAGCGAGGATGCTCATTGACGTTGTCCTTTGCAGGGTGGTGAACCGGTGGTGATTGGCCACCGGGCGATCCGGGACGGGAAGTGGTTCTCGGCGGGGCCGGGGCCCCGGGGCTCAGTGCGCCTCTTCCAGGGCACCGGCGATGTAGCTGCTGGCCAGCATCACGAAGATGTAGGCCTGCAGGAACTGGACCAGCAGCTCGAAGGCGGTCAGGCCGACGGCCACGATGAACGAGGCCGAGCCGTACAGCGCGCCCAGGGACGGGCTGAGCAGGTACCAGGAGGCGATGGAGAACATCACGATCAGCAGGTGGCCGGCGAACATGTTCGCGAAGGCTCGGACCGCGAGCGTGAAGGGGCGCACGAAGATGTTCGAGAAGAACTCGATCGGCACCAGGATGAACATGACCCAGCCGGGGATGCCCGACGGCCAGCAGAGGTTCTTGAGACCGCCGACGAAGCCGTGCTTCTTGAAGGTCAGCGTCATGTAGGTGATCCACACGACCGCAGCGAGGCCGGCCGGGAACGCGATCGCCGCCGACACCGGGAACTGTGCGAACGGGATGATCGACATGATGTTCATCAACCAGATGAAGAAGAACATCGAGACCAGCATCGGGACGTACTTCTCGCCCTTCTTGCCGATCGTCTCCAGCACGATGGAGCGCTTGACGAAGTCGTAGCCGATCTCACCGACCAGCTGCAGCTTGCCGGGGACGAGGCGCGGCTTGGCGAAGGCGGCCCAGAAGAACACGACGACCAGGAGCGCGACGATGATCGACAGCAGCATCGGCTTGTTGAACTCGATGCTGCCGATCGAGAAGATCGGCTTGAACTGGAACTCGTTCAGACCCGGGGCCGGGAAGCCACAGCCAGCGTCCCCGAAGTGGCAACTGCCTGAGGCGAGGGACGTGAGTTCAGCACTCACCGCGGACTCCTTCGTCGTGACGCATGGTTACGGCAACCTCGGTGTGTCGGCGTGGCCTGCGACCACGGAGCGGCACTGGAACTTGATGGGTTTCTCGCCGACCCCGCGCGCCGGTGCACGGCACCACAGCGGGATCATCGAAGACTGCGCGGATCAGGGGGGCGATCCGTCCGCTCTCCGGACAGACCAGGCCTCTTCCCGTACTCCGTTGTTGCGACGGACGATAGCAGCCCGTCAGTGCGGCATAAACACCGCCCCCCTCGTTGGGGGGACAGTTGGGCCTCGTCACTGTTGACGCCCCTTGTCGGAGGGCTTGTCGCCCTTCTTTTCGGAGGCGTCGGGGTCGACGTAGAAGGTTTTGGCCTTGAGCGCACCGCGCACCTGGAAGCCCGTCCAGATCAGGGCGCAGCCGAGCAGGGTGAACGCGAAGGCCTGCCGGTTGAACAGCTCGGTGTCCTTGAAGACCGCGAGCACGATGCCGACCAGCAGGATCTGCGTGGTGTACACCAGCAGCGCCGCGGCCATCATGATCTGCGGGTTCGACCTGGTCAGCCGGTCGAGCGCGACCTGGCCGAAGCTGAAGAAGGCCATCACGAGGAGCGCGCCGAAGAGGGCGCCGAGCAGCCCCTTCCCACCGGCAACGGCAAAGGAGATCACCATGGCGATGATTCCGGCGACCGCAGTGGGAATCGCGGCGCCTCGGAGGATCCGGGCGTCGGTGGACGGCATGTCGGCAGCTCCGGCGGCATGTCGATGTGGCGGGGGACGGGCACTGCGGTGGCGGGTGACACCGGACCGAGGCATCGCCGCGGGCCGCCATGTGAGCGACGGGCCCGGTGAGGGAGACCGACAGGGACGGAAGTCATCCACCTGTCAGGTCTTTCGGCGTGTTCTCGATACTCGTGAACGGTATCACAAACTATTTGATGAGAGCTTTACCATGAATGTGTGGCACCTGTCACACCAACGGCGCAACGATTCCGCCGTTCGGGTGACGGCCACCTGTCGTGGCATCAACTCCCTTGTCAGTGGCGGCCGGTGGCCTTGGGGTGGGAGCCGACCGCGGTGGAGCCCACGCCGGACTCCCGCCCGGCTTCACCCAGGAGTTCCTTGTCCTTCGCCGACAGTTCAGCCATCGGACCGCTCTGCTGCCGGCGGTAGCGCGGGGGGACGAAGGACTGCACCGCCCGCGGGGCGCGCGGTCGGAACCGCGGGGTGAGCAGCACCACCAGGCCGACCAGGCAGAGCCCGGCGAGCGTCAGGACGACGGTGCGGCCGGTGTTGGTCACCGAGAAGGCGACCGAGCCGAAGGCGATCAGCGCGGCCCAGAAGTACATGATCATCACGGCGCGGCTGTGCGAGTGCCCCACCTGGAGCAGCCGGTGGTGCAGGTGGCGCTTGTCCGCGGCGAACGGGGACTGGCCCGCCCAGGTGCGGCGCACCACCGCGAGCAGCAGGTCGGCCAGCGGCAGCGCGATGACCGTCAGCGGCAGCAGCAGCGGGATGTAGATCGGCACCAGGGCGTGCACGGCGGCGGTCTGCGAGCCGGCCTCGTTGCTGATCAGGTCCGGGTCGACCCGGCCGGTGATGGAGATCGCGGCGACGGCCAGCATCAGGCCCAGCATCATCGAGCCGGAGTCGCCCATGAAGATCCGCGCGGGGTGCATGTTGTGCGCCAGGAAGCCCAGGCACATGCCGATCAGCAGCACGCTGAACAGCACGGCGGGGGCCGCGTCGGAGATCGTGTAGCCGTACCAGAGCCGGTAGCTGTACAGGAAGAAGGCCATCGCGGCGATGCACACCATGCCGCCGGCCAGGCCGTCCAGGCCGTCGATGAAGTTCACCGCGTTGACCATGACGACGACCAGGGTGACCGAGATGACCATGCCCTGGGTCGGGCTCACCGCGACCGGGCCGACACCGGGCACCGGGAGGGTGATCACCGTGACGCCCTGCCAGACCATCACGCCGGCGGCGATCATCTGGCCGCCGAGCTTCACCAGCGCGTCCACGCCCCACTTGTCGTCGAGCACCCCGAGCAGGAACATGATCCCGGCCCCGGACAGCAGCGCGCGGATGTCGGTGCCCTGCGAGAACACCTTGCTCAGGTTGTCCAGCTGCGAGGCGACCAGGATGCCCGCGCACAGTCCGCCGAACATCGCGATGCCGCCGAGCCGCGGCGTGGGTTCGCGGTGCACGTCGCGGGCGCGCACCGGCGGCATGGCGCCGGCCGCGATGGCGAACTTCCGGACCGGGCCCGTCAACAGGTAGGTGACGGCGGCGGTGCAGAACAGCACCAGCAGATACTCACGCACCACTGGCCTCCTGCATCACTGTCGAACGGGGAAGTACCGAAGGTACTCCCCTGCCTTCCCGGGGTTCGAGGTGCGTCGCCACGGCACACACCTTATTGAGTCGGACGCCCGGACCGTGCATCGCGGTTCGCCCTCCCGGGTAGGAGATCCGGATACCCGCGGAAGGCCGCCGTCAGGCCCGGTCGGCGAAGGCCGCCGCCAGCTCCCGGACCCGCGCCGCGGCCGGGACGACCGCGTCCCCGGCGAGCACCCGCGCGATCAGCCCGGCGATCTCCGCCAGCTCCGGCTCCCCCATCCCCTGGCTGGTGACCGTGCCCGTGCCCAGCCGGATGCCGGAGGTCTCGGCGGCCGGCGCCGGGTCGTACGGCAGCGCGCACTTGCCGAGCAGCAGCCCGGCCGCCGCGCAGCGCCGCTCGGCCTCCGCGCCGGTCACGCCGAGCGGGCTCACGTCGGCGGTCACCAGATGGGTGTCGGTACCGCCCGTCAGGGGGCGCATTCCGGCCTCTGCGAGCCCTGCGGCGAGCGCCCGCGCCCCGGACACCGTCCGCTCCGCGTACGCCCGGTACGCGGGCTTCGAGGCCTCCGCGAGGGCCACCGCCTTGCCGGCCACCTCGTTCATCGCCGCGCCGCCCTGGCTGAACGGGAACACCGCCCGGTCGATCCGCTCGGCCAGCTCCGCGGTGCACAGCAGCAGCCCGCCGCGCGGGCCGCGCAGCAGCTTGTGGGTGGCCGCCACCGTGACGTCCGCGTACGGCACCGGGGAGGGCGCCACCCCGGCCGCGATCAGCCCGGTGGTCTGCGCGGCGGAGGCGATCAGGTAGGCGTCCACCTCGTCGGCGATCTCGCGGAACGCCGCCCAGTCCGGGTGCCGGGGGTGCGAGATCGAGCCCGCCACGATGGCCTTGGGGCGGTGCTGCCGGGCCAGGTCGCGGACCTGGTCGAGGTCGATCAGCCCGTCGGACTCGCGCACGCCGTAGCCGGTGAAGTCGAACCAGCGCCCGGAGAAGTTGGCGCGCGAGCCGCAGCTGAGGTGGCCGCCGTGCTCCAGCGACATCGCCAGCACCCCGTCGCCGGGCCGCAGCAGCGCCGCGTACGCCGCCAGCATCGCCGAAGTCGCCGACCGCGGCTGGACGTTGGCGTGCGGGGCGGCGAACAGCTCGCGGGCCCGGTCGATCGCCAACAGCTCGGCGGCGTCCGCCAGCGCGCAGCCGGTGTGGTGCCGTCGGCCCGGGTAGCCCTCGGCGTACTTGTCGATCAGCGGGCCGGTGAGCGCCGCCAGGACGGCGGGGGTGGTCAGGTTCTCCCCCGCCAGCAGCTGGATCGTCTCGGCGCGCCGCTCGGCCTCCGCGGCCAGCAGGTCGGCCAGCTGCGGATCGGCCCGGTGCAGCGCCTCGGACGCCCAGGGGCGCCCGGTCGTGGCGGTCGGGCCGGACGCGGCATCGGTGACGGTCATGGCGGGGCTCCCGGGCGCTGCGGGGACTGTGTCACCCAGCGTAGGACCGCTCCCGCCACCCGGCCCGCCGGGCCGCGGCCGAACGGCCCCGTGCGGCGCCCTGCCCGGGCCCGGCCCGTCAGCGCGGCGCGGGGACGCCGGTCAGCGCGGTGACCACCGGGTCGACCGCGTGGAATATCTCCTCGCCGCAGTTGCGGAACATGCCGATCGGCGCCCCGTACGGGTCGTCCACCTCGTCCGACTCCGGCGTGGCGGCCAGCAGCCAGCCGCGCAGCGCGGCGGCGGCCCGGACCAGCGCGCGGGCCCGCTCGGTGACGTCGGCGCCGCGCCTCGGGTCCGGCAGGGTGCCCGGGTCTATCGTCCGCACCAGGCGGGTGAACTCCTTCAGCGTGAAGGTGCGCAGCCCCGCCTCGTGGCCCATCGAGATCACCTGGGCGCGGTGGTCCAGCGTCGCCGTGAGCACCAGGTCGGCCTCGACCACGTGCTCGTCCAGCAGCTCGCGGCCGGTGAAGCCGCCGCTGTCGGCGCCGTACTCGTCGAGCACGGTCGCGGCGTGGTCCTCCATCGGCGCGCCCTCGTGGCCCCAGGTGCCGGCGCTCTCCACCAGGATCCGGCCGGCCACCCGGGGGCTCAGCCGGGTGTCCAGCTCACGCCGGGTCAGCCGCTCGGCGATCGGCGAGCGGCAGATGTTCCCCGTGCAGACGAACAGGATCCGGAAGTGGTCCAGCGGCCTGGGGCCCACGCTCAGGTACGGCGCTATGCCCGGCCCGGCGTGCAGCGAGGCGGTGGGCGTCAACTGCCGGCCTCCAGGTCGGGGACGACCTCCCTCAGCTGCTCGACGCTGATCGCACCGGCCCGCAGCAGGACCGGGACCTTGCCGGTGACGTCCACGATCGACGAGGTGGCGGAGTCCTCGGCCGCCCCGCCGTCCAGGTAGACCGAGACCGCGTCGCCGAGCTGGGCCTGTGCCTCGTCACAGGTCAGCGGGGAGACCCCGCCGATCCGGTTGGCACTGGAGACGGCCAGCGGGCCGGTGCTGTTCAGCAGCTCGATGGCGACCGGGTGCAGCGGCATCCGGACCGCGACGGTGCCGCGGGTGTCGCCGAGGTCCCAGCGCAGTGAGGGCTGGTGCCGGGCGACCAGGGTGAGCCCGCCCGGCCAGAAGGCGTCGACCAGCTCCCAGGCCTGCTCGGAGAAGTCGGTGACCAGGCCGTGCAGGGTGGTCGGCGAGCCGACCAGCACCGGCGAGGGCGTGTTGCGGCCGCGGCCGCGGGCGGCCATCAGCTCGCCGACCGCCTCCGGGGAGAAGGCGTCCGCACCGACCCCGTACAGGGTGTCGGTGGGCAGCACGACGAGTTCGCCGCGGCGGATGGCCGAGGCGGCCTCGCGCAGACCGGTGGCGCGGTCCCCGGCATCGGCACAGTCGTAACGGCGGCTCATCGGTGCGGTCCCCTTCCGGAGTGGCTCATGGCGTTACAGCGCAGCCTTGCGCGCCGTCGTACGGTGCTCGGTGGTCACGACCCGACCCTCCGGGCCGTGGTCCTGTGCCCGACGGTTCACGACCCGACCCTCCGGGCGGTCGTCCTGTGCCCGACTGTTCACGACCCGACCCTCCGGGCGGTCGTCCTGTGCCCGACTGTTCACGACCCGACCCTCCGGGCGGTCGTGAAACGGGGCCGGTTGTTCAGGTCGCGGTGGTCGGCGGTGTCCGTCCAGCCGTGTTCCTCGTTGAAGATCCACGGCACCTGGCCGCCCTGCTGGTCGGCGTGCTCGATCACCACCGCACCGCCCGGGCGCAGCAGTCGGGCCGCGACCCGCTCGATGCCGCGGATGGTGTCCAGGCCGTCCTCGCCGGAGAACAGCGACATCTGCGGGTCGTGGTCGCGGGCCTCCGGCGCGACGTACTCCCACTCGGTGAGCGGGATGTACGGCGGGTTGGAGATGACCAGGTCGAAGCGGCCGTCCCAGGAGCGGTCGTCCTCGAAGGCCTTGGTGGCGTCACCGGCGTGCAGGGTGACCCGGGCGCGGTCCGGGCTGGCCTCGATGTTGCGCCGGGTGTACTCCAGCGCCCCCTCGTCCAGTTCGAAGGCGTGCACGGTGGAGCGCGGCAGTTCCTGGGCCAGGGCGAGCGCGATCGCGCCGGAGCCGGAGCACAGGTCCACCACCAGCGGCTCGGCCACGTCCATGTCGCGCACCGCGTCTATCGCCCACTCGACGACCGTCTCGGTCTCCGGCCGGGGCACGAACACCCCGGGGCCGACCTCCAGTTCGAGGTAGCGGAAGAACGCCCGCCCGGTGATGTGCTGGAGCGGCTCGCGCGCCTCGCGGCGGGAGACCGCCTCCCAGTAGCGGGCGTCGAAGTCGGCGTCCTTCACCGTGTGCAGCTGGCTGCGCTTGACGCGGTGGACGTAGGCGGCGAGCTCCTCCGCGTCGAAGCGCGGCGACGGCACGCCGGCCGCGGCCAACCGCTGGGTGGCCTGGGCCACCTCGGCGAGCAGCAGGTTCATCCGTACGACCTCTTGTTTCTGCGCTCCGGCTTCGGGCGAAGCGCGGGCTGGGGCGCGCCGGTCTCAGTTCTCTTGGGCCGCGGCGGCGAGCTTGGCCTCCGCGTCCTTGTCGACGCAGGACTGGATCACCGCGTTCAGTTCGCCGTCCAGGACCTGGTCCAGGTTGTACGCCTTGAATCCGGTGCGGTGGTCCGAGATGCGGTTCTCGGGGTAGTTGTACGTGCGGATCCGCTCCGAGCGGTCGACCGTACGGACCTGGCTGCGGCGCGCGTCCGATGCCTCCCGCTCGGCCTCCTCCTGCGCGGCGGCCAGCAGCCGCGAACGCAGGATGCGCATCGCCTGCTCCTTGTTCTGGAGCTGGCTCTTCTCGTTCTGGCAGGACGCCACGATACCGGTCGGCAGGTGGGTGATCCGGACCGCGGAGTCGGTGGTGTTGACCGACTGGCCGCCGGGGCCGGAGGAGCGGTAGACGTCGATCCGCAGGTCGTTGGCGACGATCTCGACCTCGACCTCCTCCGCCTCGGGGGTGACCAGCACGCCCGCCGCGGAGGTGTGGATGCGGCCCTGGGACTCGGTGGCGGGGACGCGCTGCACGCGGTGCACGCCGCCCTCGTACTTCAGCCGGGCCCAGACGCCCTGGCCGGGCTCGGCGTTGCCCTTGGTCTTCACGGCCACCGAGACGTCCTTGTAGCCGCCGAGGTCGGACTCGTTGGAGTCGATGATCTCGGTCTTCCAGCCGATCCGCTCCGCGTAGCGCAGGTACATCCGGAGCAGGTCGCCGGCGAACAGCGCGGACTCCTCGCCGCCCTCGCCCGCCTTGATCTCCAGGATGACGTCCTTGTCGTCACTCGGGTCGCGCGGCACCAGCAGCAGCCGCAGCTCCTCGGTGAGCTCGTCCCTGCGGGCCTCGGAGGCCTTCGCCTCGGCGATGAACTCCGGGTCCTCCGCGGCGAGTTCGCGCGCGGCCTCGATGTCCTCGCCGGCCTGCCGCCACTGCCGGTAGACCCGGGTGATCGGGGTCAGCTCGGCGTACCGCTTGGCCAGCTTGCGGGCGTTGGCCTGGTCGGCGTGGACGGACGGGTCGGCCAGCCTCGTCTCGAGGTCGGCGTGCTCGACGAGGAGCTCTTCGACTGCCTCGAACATGGGGTGGCCTTCTTCCCGGTGACTCGGAAACGTGTGGGGGGGTGGGGAATTCGCGGGGGGACGCGAACGGCGCCGGCCCCCAGCGCCCCCGACAACGAGTACGGGGGCACCGGGAACCGGCGCCGAGGGAGCGCTAGGCCTTCGCGCTGTGCTGCTTGCCGAAGCGGGCCTCGAAGCGGGCCACGCGGCCACCGGTGTCGAGGATCTTCTGCTTGCCGGTGTAGAACGGGTGGCACTGCGAGCAGACCTCGGCGCGGATCTCGCCACTGGTCTCGGTCGAGCGGGTGGTGAACTCGGCGCCGCAGGTGCAGGTCACGCGCGTGACCACGTACTCGGGGTGAACGTTGGGCTTCAAGGGGTTCTCCTAGGTTTCGGGAGGGTACCGGGTCGGCGGCTGGGGCGCCGCACGTGAACCGGGACCGACGGACCAGTCTGCCAGGACCGGCCGCATCTTCCCAAACCGGGTCGCGTTCCGGGATATTCCGGACCCCCCTCAGCGCGTGGCGGTGGCCTTCGCGGACGGCTTCCCCGCGGCCGGCGCGGGGGCCGTGGGGGCCGTGGGGGCCGCCTGGGCGGGGTTCTCCGGCTGTTCGGAGACGATCGCGGAGGGGAACGGCTGGTCGGCCTTGAGCGCCGCCCAGACCTGCCCCGCCTGCGGCTGCAGCGGGACCACCCGGTTCGGGTCGCTGGGGGCCGTCTCCACCGGCAGGGTGACCATGCTCAGCTGGTCCGGGCCTATCCCCTTGAGCTCCTGGGCCAGCCCCACCAGCGAGTTCACCGAGCCGAGCGCGGAGTCGGTGGTGATGCTCCTGGTCACCGTGTCGCCGACCGACCACAGCTTGACCGGGTTGGTGAGCATCCCGCTCCCCCCGACCTGCCGCAGCAGCGACTTCACCATCTGCTTCTGGAGCTCGATCCGGCCGAGGTCGCTGCCGTCGCCGACGCCGTGCCGGGTGCGCACGAAGGCCAGCGCCTGCTGTCCGTCCAGGTGGTGCTCGCCGGGCGGCAGGTCGAGTCCGCTGTCCTTGTCGTGGATGGCCACCGTGGTGGTCACGGTGGCCCCGCCTATCGCGTCCACGACCCGGGCGAAGCCGGCGAAGTCGACCTGCAGGTAGTGGTCCATCCGCAGCCCGGTGAGCTGCTCGGTGGTCTTGACCGCGCAGGCCGCGCCGCCGCTCTCGAAGGCGCTGTTGTACATCGCGCGCTTGGCGCCGGGCACCGGCTTGCCGTTCGCGTCGACGCAGTCGGGGCGGGCGACCAGGGTGTCGCGCGGGATCGAGACGACCTGGGCGCCGGAGTGGGCCTGGTTGACGTGCACCACCATCGCGGTGTCCGAGCGGGCGGTGCCGCCGGTGTCCCCGCCGGCGACCGAGCCGTTGTCGCCGGACCGCGAATCGGAGCCGAGCACCAGGATGTTGAAGGAGCCGTCGGTGGCGGCCGGCGGCCGGGCGTCGCCGAGCCGGGCGTCGATGTCGACGCTCGTGATGTTCCCGTTGAGCCTGAAGTAGGCGAAGAGGCCCGCGCCGGCGCCGAGGACGACGAGCGCGGCGAACGCGCAGGCGGCCGTCCGCAGGATTCTGCGGCGGCGACTCAGGACCCTCTTGTGCTCGGCCATACGGTCCAGAGTAAATCGGACAACATGATCCAAACGCCCCCAAGGTGTCCCGACTCTGGAACAAAGCGGCCAGGACGCACGGAACCCCGGACCGCTCGCGCGATCCGGGGTTCCGTGCTTCGACAGCCGTCCGGCTACGGTCAGTCGCCGGAGCCGGGGGTGGTCTTGGCGATCTGCATCAGGAACTCGGCGTTGCTCTTGGTCTGCTTCATCTTGTCCAGGAGCAGCTCGATCGCCTGCTGCGAGTCGAGCGCGTGCAGCACCCGGCGGAGCTTCCAGACGATGGCCAACTCCTCGCTGCCGAGCAGGATCTCCTCCTTGCGGGTGCTGGAGGCGTCCACGTCGACGGCCGGGAAGATGCGCTTGTCCGAGAGCTTCCGGTCGAGCTTGAGCTCCATGTTGCCGGTGCCCTTGAACTCCTCGAAGATCACCTCGTCCATGCGCGAGCCGGTCTCGACCAGCGCGGTGGCCAGGATGGTCAGCGAGCCGCCGTTCTCGATGTTGCGCGCGGCGCCGAAGAACTTCTTCGGCGGGTACAGCGCGGTCGAGTCGACACCACCGGACAGGATGCGGCCGGAGGCCGGCGCCGCCAGGTTGTAGGCGCGGCCGAGGCGGGTGATCGAGTCCAGCAGGATGACCACGTCGTGGCCCAGCTCCACCAGGCGCTTGGCGCGCTCGATGGCCAGCTCGGCGACGGTGGTGTGGTCCTCGGCCGGGCGGTCGAAGGTCGAGGAGATGACCTCGCCCTTCACCGACCGCTGCATGTCGGTGACCTCTTCCGGACGCTCGTCGACCAGGACGACCATCAGGTGGCACTCGGGGTTGTTGTGGGTGATCGCGTTGGCGACCGCCTGGAGCACCATGGTCTTGCCGGTCTTCGGCGGCGCGACGATCAGACCGCGCTGGCCCTTGCCGATCGGCGACACCAGGTCGATGATCCGGGTGGTCAGCACGCCCGGGTCGGTCTCCAGGCGCAGCCGCTCCTGCGGGTAGAGCGGGGTGAGCTTGTTGAACTCGGGGCGGCCGCGGCCGCTCTCCGGGTCCATGCCGTTGACGGAGTCCAGGCGCACCATGGCGTTGAACTTCTCGCGGCGCTCGCCCTCGCGCGGCTGGCGCACCGCACCGGTGATGGCGTCACCCTTGCGCAGGCCGTTCTTGCGGACCTGGGCGAGCGAGACGTAGACGTCGTTCTGGCCCGGCAGGTAGCCGGAGGTGCGCACGAACGCGTAGTTGTCGAGGATGTCGAGGATGCCCGCGACCGGGATCAGGACGTCGTCCTCGCCGACCTGCGGCTCGGCCACGCCCGCGGCCTCGAAGCCGTCACGGCCACGACGGCCGCGGCGGTCGCGGTAGCGCCCGCGCCGGCCGCGGCGGCCCTCGCCGAACTCGTCGTCCTCGTAGCCGCCCTGCTGCTGGGCCTGCGGCTGCTGGGTCTGCTGGCCCTGACGGCCCTGCTGCTCGGCCTGGCCGCCCTGCTGCTGGCCGCCGCCCTGCTGGGGCTGGCGGTCGGCGCGCTCGCGGCGGTTGCGGCGGTCGCGGCGCGACTCGCGGCTGTCGCCGTCCTGGGCCTCGCCGCCCTCCTGGCGGTCGGTGCGCTCGGTGCGCTCGGTGCCCTCGCGGCGGTCACGGCGCTCACGGCGGTCACGGCGCGACTCGCGGCCGTCCTCGCGGCCCTCGAAGCCGCGGGTCTCGGCCGGGCGGGCCTCGGCCTGCTTCGGCTCGGCGACCGCGACGGTGGCGGGCTCGGCGGCGGCCTCGGCGACCGGGGCGACGGGCGCGCCGGCGGCCGAGGTGGCCCGGCGGCGGGTGCGCTCGGTACGGGCGGGCGCGGCGGTCTCCGCGGCGGCCTGGACCGGGATCTCGATCTGGGCCTGCGGCTCGGCGGCGGCCGGGGCCTCGGCCTTGGCGGCGGCGGCCTTGGTGCGGCGGGCCGGCTTCTCGGCCGGGGCCTCGGCGTCCGCCTTGGCGGCGGTGCGCTTGGCGGCCGGGGCGGTGCCGCCGGCGGCGAGCAGCGGGTCCCCGCCGCTCTTCTCCTTGATGGTCTCGATCAGCTGGCTCTTGCGCATGCGTCCGGTACCGGTGATGCCAAGGTCCGCGGCGAGCTTCTGGAGCTCGGCCAGGACCATGCCGTCCAGGCCCGCGGCGGCACTGCGGCGGCGCCGCGCCGGAGCAGCGGGGGCGGCGGCTGCGTCCGACGCCTCTGCGTCCGGGCGCGCGCCCATCAGATCGGTGGAGTCGCTCACTAAGGGTCCTTCCCTGGAGCGGACGTCGGCCTGTCTGGCTCGGCGACCGGTTGTGCTGTCCTGACCAACGCTCGACTGCGTCGGTCCGAGGCGGTGATCCCTCGAATGGCGGGAGCCTGTCGAGAGAGGGTTACGTGCGAGGTGCGGTGCGTGAAGCACGGTGGTGCTGAGTGGCGCGTGGGCCGGTCGTGTGTCGACCTCCCCTGAGGGCGTAACCCCCACGCTTCCTGCGAATCCCGGGCCCCCGTCGCGTGACGGTGGCCCGTGCTCCGCCCGTCCTGGCCTCAGGTGGGAGGCTGCGGGTGGGAGTCAGGTGCCGTCACGGCTTCGGGATGCGGCCGCATGTCGCGCAGGCAGGCTGCGTACGCGCTGCGGTGGGCTCCCGGAGAATCGTCGCCCCGTGCATCGCCGGGACTCCACTGCCGTGGAGCGCTGGGATCGGGACGCGGCGCACCTAGCCCCGGAGGGCACCTGGTGCAGCAATGAGGTTAACACTACCGACCCCCTCAGACATTCCCCAGCCTTGCGCTTGCCAATCGTGTCCGTCGGACCCGGCTCGGCAGGGTGCCGGCGCCGGGTCCCGAGCGGCCCGTTCGGGCTGCTCAGACGTCCAGCGGGAGCACGACGGCCCCGGTGCGGTCGACGTCCAGCCGGTGCGCGGCGAACGCCGGGTCGCCGCCGTGGCCGTGGTGTCCGGCGAAGGAGAGCACCTTGTCGGCGCCCGCCTCGTCGGTGAGGGCCAGGACGGTCGGACCGGCGCCGGAGACGACCGCCGGGAAGCCCTCGGCGCGCAGGGCGCCGACCAGCGCGGCGCTGTCCGGCATGGCGGAGGCGCGGTAGTCCTGGTGCAGCCGGTCCTCGGTGGCGGCGAGGAGCAGTTCGGGGCGCCTGGTCAGCGCCTCCACCAGCAGTGCGGAACGGCCCGCGTTGACGGCCGCGTCGGCCAGCGGGACGGTCTTCGGCAGCAGTCCGCGCGCGGTCTCGGTGAGCACCTCGCCGGCCGGCACGAACACCACCGGGACGACCTGCTCGGACGGCTCCAGCACGACCGCCTTGGCCGACTCCTCGTCGGTCCAGGCGATGGTGAAGTTGCCGCGCAGGCAGGCCGCGACGTTGTCGGGGTGGCCCTCCAGCTCGGAGGCGAGGGCCAGCAGCGCGTCGTCGTCCAGCGCGGACCGGCCGCCGATGGTCACCGCGCGGGCGGCCACGATGCCGGCGCAGATGGCGGCCGAGGAGGAGCCGAGGCCGCGGCCGTGCGGTATCCGGTTGGCGCAGACCACTTCGAGGCCGCGGGGCTGGCCGCCGAGCCGGTCGAAGGCGGCGCGCATCGAGCGGACCAGCAGGTGGCGCTCGTCGCGCGGCAGCGTCTCGGCGCCCTCACCGGCGATGTCGACGGAGAGGCCGGAGTCGGCGACCCGGACGACCACGTCGTCGTACAGACCCAGCGCGAGCCCGAAGGCGTCGAAGCCCGGGCCGAGGTTGGCGCTGGTCGCGGGAACCCTGACCCGGACGGCGGCGGCACGGAACGCGGGACCGGCCATACGGTGGACTCTCCTGGGGTAAATCGGGCGGCGCGGAGCGCGTCGTCGGTGCGAGGGTGGGAACGGACCGCGGCCCCTCCGGGGGGCGGGCGGTCGCGGTGTCGGCGCGGCCCGGACCCGCCGGGCCCGGGGCATGTGCCACACGGCCGAAGCCAGAGTATCGAAGAGAGGTTCCCGAGCGGTACACCCCGTGGGCCTTCGATCTGGTGTGTTGCCGTTCTGGCCGGAAATGCTCACCCCTCCCCGTCGACGGGAGGGGTGGAAAAGGATCGCAATGCGGAACCCAATGGACACAAAAGTGTCAGGGGGGAACTCCGACGGGCCGACCCTCGAAAGGGTCGGCCCGTCGGGGCGTCAGGACCCTTTACCGGTCGAGCAGTCCGAGGCTGCGGGCGGCCGCCTCCGGGTCGATCGGGACGATCTGCGGCTGCGGCGCGCCGGCCACCGCCCAGTCCGGGTCCTTCAGGCCGTTGCCGGTCACGGTGCAGACGATCCGCTGGCCCGGGTCGACCAGGCCGGCCTCCGCCTTGGCCAGCAGACCGGCCACCGAGGCGGCCGAGGCGGGCTCCACGAAGACGCCCTCCTGCGAGGCCAACAGCCGGTAGGCGGACAGGATCTGACGGTCCGTCACCTTGTCGATGAGGCCGCCGGACTCGTCCCGCGCGGCGAGCGCGAAGTCCCAGGAGGCCGGGTTGCCGATCCGGATCGCGGTGGCGATGGTCTGCGGCTTGAGCACCGGCGCGCCGTCCACGATCGGGGCCGAGCCGGAGGCCTGGAAGCCCCACATCCGCGGGGTGCGGGTGGCGAGGCCGTCGGCCGCGTACTCGCGGTAGCCCTTCCAGTACGCGGTGATGTTGCCCGCGTTGCCGACCGGCAGGACGTGGATGTCCGGGGCGTCGCCGAGCATGTCGACGATCTCGAAGGCCGCGGTCTTCTGGCCCTCGATCCGCACCGGGTTGACCGAGTTGACCAGCGCCACCGGGTACTTCTCGGACAGTTCACGCGCAAGGGTGAGGCAGTCGTCGAAGTTCCCGTCGACCTGGAGGATCCTGGCGCCGTGGACCAGCGCCTGGCCCATCTTGCCGAGGGCGATCTTGCCCTGCGGGACGAGCACCGCGGAGACCATCCCGGCCCGCACCGCGTACGCGGCGGCGGAGGCCGAGGTGTTGCCGGTGGAGGCGCAGATGACCGCCTGCGCGCCCTCCTCCTTGGCCTTGGAGATGGCCATCGTCATCCCGCGGTCCTTGAAGGAGCCGGTCGGGTTGGCGCCCTCGACCTTGAGGTAGACCTCGCAGCCCGTGCGCTCGGAGAGCACCTGGGCGGGGACCAGGGGCGTGCCGCCCTCCAACAGGGTGACCACCGGGGTGGCCGCGGTGACCGGCAGGCGGTCCCGGTACTCCTCGATCAGGCCGCGCCACTGGTGGGTGTGCGCGCCTCGGACGACGTTCTCGGCAACGGCGTTCATGGCTGGTTCCTTATTCCCCTTCGACCCGCATGATGCTGGCCACGTCCCGCACGCTGTCCAGCGCGCGGAGCTTGTCGACCGTCGCCGACAGCGCGGCGTCGGTGGCACGGTGGGTGACCACGACGAGCGAGGCGTCGCCGTCGCGGCCCTGCTGGCGCACGGTGTCGATGGAGACGCCGTGCTCGGCGAAGACGGATGCCACCTGGGCGAGCACGCCCGCGCGGTCGTCCACGTCGAGGCTGACGTGGTAGCGGGTGACCACCTCGTCCATCGGCTTGGCCGGCAGCCGCGTGTACACCGAGTCACCGGGGCCGGTGGCGCCGGCGAGCTTGTTGCGGCAGACCGCGACCAGGTCGCCGAGCACCGCGGAGGCGGTCGGCGAGCCGCCCGCGCCGGGGCCGTAGAACATCAGCCGGCCGGCCGCCTCGGCCTCGACGAACACCGCGTTGTACGCCTCGCGGACGGAGGCCAGCGGGTGCGACAGCGGGATCATCGCCGGGTGGACGCGCGCGGTGACGGACTCGCCGTCCGCGGCCCGCTCGCAGATCGCGAGCAGCTTGACCACGCAGCCCATCTCCTTGGCGGAGGCGATGTCGGCCGCCGTCACCTCGGTGATGCCCTCGCGGTAGACGTCCGCCGCGGTGACCTTGGTGTGGAAGGCGATGCCGGCCAGGATCGCGGCCTTGGCGGCGGCGTCGAAGCCCTCGACGTCGGCCGTCGGGTCGGCCTCGGCGTAGCCCAGCGCGGTGGCCTCCTCCAGCGCCTCCGAGTAGCCGGCGCCGGTGGTGTCCATCTTGTCGAGGATGAAGTTGGTGGTGCCGTTGACGATCCCCAGCACCCGGTTGACCTTGTCCCCCGCGAGGGACTCGCGCAGCGGGCGCAGCAGCGGGATCGCGCCCGCCACCGCGGCCTCGTAGTACAGGTCCACCCCGGCCTCGGCGGCCGCGGCGTGCAGCTCGGTGCCGTCCTTGGCGAGCAGCGCCTTGTTGGCGCTGACCACCGAGGCGCCCTGCCGGAAGGCGGACAGGATCAGCGATTTGGAGGGCTCGATGCCGCCCACCACCTCGACCACCACGTCGATGTCGCCCCGGTTGACCAGGGCCTCGGCGTCGGTGGTGATCAGGTGCTCGGGGACGCCCGGGCGGGTCCGCCCGGCCCGGCGGACCGCGATCCCGGCCAACTCGACCGGAGCGCCGATGCGAGCGGCGAGGTCGTCGGCCGTCGTCGTCATGATGCGCGCCACCTCGGAGCCCACCACACCACAACCCAGCAACGCCACCTTCAGCGGGCGCGTACGCATCATCCGACTCCGCTCTGCATTCTTCTGCTTCGGTAATTTCCGGCGGGTTTTCCTGGACCGCCGGGAACTTCGGTCTCTACCAGTCTCGGGGACTTTCCGTACGGATCTACGGTCGTTCCATGATCTGAGACGAGGATTTCGTCATCCGATATCCAGACGCAGGAGATCCTCCTCCGTCTCGCGCCGGACGATCACCCGCGCCGCACCGTCCCTGACGGCGAGCACGGGGGGCTTGAGGGCGTGGTTGTAATTGCTCGCCATCGACCGGCAGTAGGCGCCGGTGGCGGGCACCGCGATCAGGTCGCCCGGGGCCAGGTCGGCCGGCAGGAAGGCGTCCCGGACGACGATGTCGCCGGACTCGCAGTGCTTGCCGACCACCCGCACCAGCATCGGCTCCGCGTCGCTGGTGCGCGACACCAGGGCCACCGAGTACTCGGCGTCGTACAGCGCGGTGCGGATGTTGTCGGACATCCCGCCGTCCACGCTGACGTAGGTGCGCAGGCCCTCCAGCGGCTTGACGGTGCCGACCTCGTACAGCGTGAACGCCGTCGGGCCGACGATCGCCCGGCCCGGCTCCACGCTCAGCCGGGGGGCGTCCAGGTTCGCGGCGGCGCACTCGCGGCGGACGATGTCGGCCAGCGCGGCCGCGATCTCGGCCGGCTCGCGCGGGTCGTCCTCGCTGGTGTACGCGATGCCGAGGCCGCCGCCGAGGTCGATCTCGGGCAGCTGGACGCCGTGCTCGTCACGGATCCCGGCCAGCAGGCCGACCACCCGGCGGGCGGCCACCTCGAAGCCCGCCATGTCGAAGATCTGCGAGCCGATGTGCGAGTGGATGCCGCGCAGCTCCAGGCTGTCGTGGCCGAGCACCCGGCGCACCGCCTCGGCGGCCGCTCCCCCGGTGAGCGACAGCCCGAACTTCTGGTCCTCGTGCGCGGTGGCGATGAACTCGTGGGTGTGCGCCTCGACGCCGACGGTGATCCGGATCAGCACCCGCTGGCGCACGCCCTGGCGGGCGGCGATCGCGGCCAGGCGCCCGATCTCCTCGTAGGAGTCGACCACGATGTGCCCGACGCCGGTCTTCACCGCGTGCTCGAGCTCGTCCGCCGACTTGTTGTTGCCGTGCAGCGCGATCCGCTCCGGCGGCATCCCGGCGGCCAGGGCGACCGCCAGCTCGCCCGGGCTGCACACGTCGAGGTTGAGGCCCTCCTCGTGCAGCCAGCGCACGACGGCCTTGGAGAGGAACGCCTTCCCGGCGTAGTAGACGTCCGCGCCGGTGCCGAAGGCGTCCCGCCAGGCGCGCGCCCGGGACCGGAAGTCCTCCTCGTCCAGCACGTAGGCGGGGGTGCCGAACTCGGCGGCCAGCCGCTTGACGTCGATGCCGCCGACGGTCGCCACGCCCTCGGCGTTCCGGGCGACGGTGCGCGACCAGACCTTGGGGTCGAGCGCGTTCAGGTCGGCGGGCGGGGCCTGGTAGTGGCCCTCGGGCAGGACGTCGCCGTGACGGGGGCCTGCCGGGTGTGCGGAGCGACTCATCTTCGGAGATCCTTCGAGACCTATGGCGAGGGGCGGCGACGGTCCACGTTGACCGTCAGCCGCCCCCGCCGTGCGCTTGGGGGTGGTGCCTACATCCGCTCGGGCGCCGTCACGCCCAGGAGCGTGAGTCCGTTGGCGAGCACGGTGCGCGTCGCCTCGACCAGCCAGAGGCGGGCGCGGTGCGTGTCGGAGAGCTCCTCGTCGCCCTTGGGCAGGAACATGCAGTTCTCGTACAGGCGGTGGTACTTGCCCGCGAGGTCCTCCAGGTAGCGCGCGACCCGGTGCGGCTCGCGCAGCTCGCCGGCCGTGGCCAGCACCCGCGGGAACTCCGCGAGGTGGCCGAGCACGTCGGACTCCCACTCGGTGGCGAGCAGCTCGGGCTTGAACTGCTCGACCGTGCCCTTGTCCACGCCCAGCTCGGCGGCCTTGCGGGCCACGCCGCACATCCGGGTGTGCGCGTACTGGACGTAGAAGACCGGGTTCTCGTTGGTCTGGCTGGTCAGCAGGTTGATGTCCAGCGTGATCGTCGAGTCCGTGGAGGAGCGCGCCAGGGTGTAGCGGGCGGCGTCCACGCCGATCCACTCGATCACGTCGTCGATCGTGATGATGTTGCCGGCCCGCTTCGACATGCGGACCTCTTCGCCGTCGCGAAGCATCTTCACGAACTGGCCGATCTTCACCTCGATGTTGTGGTCCATGTCGTCGCCCGCGCAGGCCGCGATGGCCTTGAGGCGGTTGACGTAGCCGTGGTGGTCGGCGCCCAGCATGTAGAGCGCGACCTCGGCGCCGCGGTCCCGCTTGGACAGGTAGTACGCGGCGTCGGCGGCGAAGTAGGTCTTGTCGCCGTCGGCCTTGACCAGGACGCGGTCCTTGTCGTCGCCGAAGTCGGTGGTGCGCAGGAAGACCGCGTCGTCCTGCTCGAAGACGTGGCCCTGCTCGCGCAGCCGGTCGATGGCCTTCTCGACCGCGCCGGAGTCGTGCAGCGTCTTCTCCGAGAACCACACGTCGAAGTGGGTGCCGAACTCGTCCATCGAGCGCTTGATCTCGGCGACCATGAGCTTGAGGCCCTCGGTGCGGAAGACCTGGAGCTGCTCCTCCTCGGAGAGGTCGAGCACGCCGGGGATCGCGTCGGTGAGCGCCTTGGCGATGTCGACGATGTACTCGCCGACGTAGCCGTCCTCGGGCGCCGGGCGGCCGTTCGCGGCGGCCTGCAGCGAGGCGGCGAACTTGCCGATCTGCACGCCGGCGTCGTTGAGGTAGTACTCGGTGGTGACGTCGGCGCCGGAGGCCCGCAGCACGCGCGCCATCGAGTCGCCGACGGCGGCCCAGCGGACGCCGCCGATGTGGATCGGGCCGGTCGGGTTGGCGGAGACGAACTCCAGGTTGATCCTCAGGCCCTTGAGGGCCTCGTTGCGGCCGTAGGCCTCGCCCGCCTCGACGACGGTGCGCGCCAGCGCGCCGGCGGTGGCGGTGTCCAGGGTGATGTTCAGGAAGCCCGGACCGGCGATGTCGACCTTGGCGACGCCGGTGATCCCTCGCAGGCGGTCGGCCAGCAGCTCGGCAACGGCTCGCGGCGGCTTGCCGGCCGCCTTGGCGAGCTGGAGGGCCACGTTGGTCGCGTAGTCGCCGTGGTCCCTGTTCTTGGGCCGTTCGACCGTCACGTGCTCGGGCACGGCGACGGCCAGCTCGCCCGCCTCGACGGCGGAGCTCACTGCGGCCTGGATTGCCTGGGAAAGGTCTGCGGGGGTCACGACGCCAAGCGTAGGCGAGACGGGGTACCCGCCCGCCACCCGGTTTACCGGTTGAGACGCCGGTGCGCCGTGGTTACCGGGTCTCAGCCGCGATCCGTCCGCTCTGTTCGCTCAGGGCGAACTGCGTCGGACGGGCCGGCACGGCGCCCGCCGGACGGCCCGGCGGACTGTTCCGCGAGCCCCATCAGGCGCCGGACCAGGGCCACCAGGTCGGCCGGGTCGAAGGGCTTGCCGAGGTAGCCGTCCACCCCGACCGTCTCCCCCAGGTCGAGGTCCGCCGGGGTGCAGGCGCTCACGATCGCGATCGGCAGCCGGCTGGTGTCCGGGGTCGCGCGCAGCCGGGCCGCCGTCCGCAGGCCGTCCAGCCTCGGCATCACCACGTCCAGCGTCACCACGTCGGGCCGCACCCGGCGGACGACCTCCAGGCACTCGGCGCCGTCGGCGGCGGTCACCACCTCGAAGCCCTCGAGCTCCAGGTTGACCCTGATCAGCTGGCGGATCACCTCGCTGTCGTCCACCACGAGGACCCGCCCGGACACTCCCGACACCTCACCGAGGGTATCGGCGGCCCCGCCGCCCCGTCCGGCCTTTGGGCACTTCCGCCCCCACCCGGCACACGGCCCGATCCCCGGGTCGATCCCCGGGTCGATCCGCCGCCCGATTCGCGGGCCGGACGATCTTCGGGGAAACCCGTGCACGGACCACCGCCGGAGCCTGGTACTGTTCTCACGTCGGAAGCGCGAGCGACCGACAGGCCAACAGGCCCCCGTAGCTCAGGGGATAGAGCACCGCCCTCCGGAGGCGGGTGCGTAGGTTCGAATCCTACCGGGGGCACTTCGCAGGAAGTGCAAGTCAGGCCCAGATCAGTGGAGTTGATCCACGGATCTGGGCCTTTGTCGTATGCGGACGCGCGACCGGGTCCGGGCCCGGGTGGAGCCGGGTCCGGGCCCGGTGCCTCAGGAGGCGGCCGCCTCGGCCTGGGTGTACAGGTCCGCGATGGTGTGGTCGAAGAGGGCGCTGTACGAGATGTCGTCGGTGTCGCCGCCCTGCTGGTAGCCGCCGATCGCGCCGATCACGTCGCCGGTGGCGGTGTTGATCCACGGGCCGCCGCTGGTGCCGCCCGGGTAGGACGGGCAGTGGACGACCCGCTGGTAGGCGCTCTGCTGCCCGGTGGTGTTGGTGCACAGGACGGGCGCCTCGGCGTCGGCGGGGTAGCCGTAGAGCCGGACGGTGGCGCCGAACGGCTCGTCGGTGCCCAGCCGGTTGCCGCCGACCACGTCCTCGACGTTGCGGCCGTTGCTGGGGGCGGTCTCCAGGATCGCGAAGTCCTCGTCCTCGTCGCCCTTCTGGGACCAGCCGGCGGTGGTGTGGATCGCGGTCACCCGCCAGGTGCCGTACGGGGCGGAGCCGTCGCGGTAGCCGGGGGCGAAGGTGACGCCGTCGGTGCTGCTGAGGCAGTGCGCGGCGGTCAGCAGCAGGTTGCCGGTGGCGCTGTGCAGCACGCTGGCGGTGCAGAAGTGGTCGCCGGCCGTCGGCGTGCCGCTGAACAGCGCGCCGACCGTCCCGGTCTCACGGTCGCCGGCCGGCGCCGGGGCGGTGGTGCCGAGCGCGACGTCGGCGGCGGTGGTGGTCGGGGCGGCCGGCGCGGCGGCGGGGGTGGCCGTCGCGGTGGCCGTCGGGTCGGCGGTCGGCGCCGCGGAGGGCGTGGGGGCCGCGACCGGGGCGGGCGGGGCGACCGCCGCCGGGTCGGCGGCCGGGACGGGCACGGCGGCACGGGTGCTGCGGGCCGCCTTCCCGGCGGCCGTCGTGTCGGACAGGTCCAGCCCGTGCGTCCCGGTCAGCACCGCGGCGACCGCCACCGCGGACAGCGCGGTGAACAGGGACGGGGCCAGGAGTCTGCGGCGGCGCGAGCCCTCGCGGCGGTGCTTGCCCATGCCTGTCTCTCCTGCCGGGGCGGTCGGTGGCGTCGTTCGGTGAACGACTATGGCGCCTCAGCCTGGAAAGGGCGTGACCGGCTCCTTGGAGCTCGATGAGAAATACCGTCAGCGCGTCAGCACCGCGTCCAGTTCTGCGGCTCCGACGAAAGCGGTGTGCGTCCCGGCGGCGGTGCAGGCGAAGGCCCCGGCCACCGTACCGGCCCGGGCGCAGTCCAGCGGCGGGCGGCCCTGGAACCAGGCGTACAGGAAGCCGGACACGAAGGCGTCCCCGGCGCCGTTGGTGTCCACCACCGGACGGCCCGGGTCGACCGCCGGCAGCCGGCGCGGCGCCGGGTCGTCCCGGGTGAGCAGGTGGCAGCCCTCGGCGCCGGCGGTGGCGACGACCACCCGCGCGCGCCCCTCGGCGAGGATCGCGCGCATCACCTCCTCGTGCCGGCCGCGGCAGCCGGCCACCGAGAGGAAGACCAGGTCGGAGCCGAGCGCGTAGTCGCGGTGGTGCGGGTCGGCGCCGTCCCAGTCGTGCAGGTCGGTGGAGGTGGTGCGGCCGAGGCGGTGCAGGTCGCCGTACATGTCCCGGTTGACGCCGGTGATGGACAGGTGGACGTGCCGGCTGCGCTCGGCGTACGGCAGACAGAAGTCGCGCGGCAGCCGCAGGTCGGCGGGGTGGCGGCCGTCGAAGAAGGAGAACCGGCGGCCGGCCGGGTCCACCAGGTTGACCCCGCGCGGGGTGCCGTACGGGCTCACCAGGTGCGCGAAGTGCAGTCCGTGGCGCGCGTAGTGGGCGCGGACCAGGTCGCCCTGGGGGTCGTCGCCGAGGAAGTCGATGAACGCGGTGCGCAGGCCGAGGTGGTGGGCGCCGAGGGCGACGCCGTTGCCGGTGTGGCCGACGTAGTCCCGCACCGGCTCGACGAACCGCGAGTCGCCGGGCGGGAGTTCCAGCCGCTCGACCCGGACGATGGTGTCCACGCCGCTGCCGCCGACGACGAGCAGGTCGAACTCGGGCGCTGTGGCACTGGACGGCACGGTCTCGGGCAGCACGGCGGCGCCTCCTTGGTCCCTGGGCAGTGCCCAGGAGTCAAGCAGGCGCCGGAGGTTGACTGCAAGGACTTGCTGCAAATTTCAATCGGCGGGTGGCCGCTCCGGACCCGCCTCGGCCCGGACCTCGGCCCCGCTCTCGACGTTCGCCCGGACGTCGGCCCGGGCCACGGCCCGCGGGCTCGGCCGCCCGTCCACCGCCCGTACGGCGGACGCCGATGCCGCCCCGCCCTCGACGACGGTGGCCTCGACGGCGGTGGCCGCGACCGGCGTCGGCCGGTGGTCGATCATCAGCACCGCGACCAGCGCGGCCGCCAGCAGCACGCCCATCGCCACCCAGGTCGCGACGACGTAGCCGTGTACCGCGCCCTGGGCGCGCACCGCCGGGTCGGCGGCGATCCGGGTGGCCAGGAAGCTCGCGGTGGCGCTCGCGGCGACCGTGTTCAGCAGCGCGGTGCCGACCGAACCGCCCACCTGCTGCGCCGAGTTGATGGTGGCCGAGGCCGCGCCGGCCTCGTTCGGGGCGACCCCGAGGGTGGCCAGGCTCATGGCCGGCATGAACACCAGGCCCATGCCGAAGCCGATCAGCAGTTCGGCGGGCAGCACCATGCCGGCCCACGGGCTGTCCACCCGCATCTGGGTCAGCCAGGCCATGCCGCCCGCGGCGAGCAGCAGGCCGGGGCCGATCAGGTTCCGGGACGGCACCCTGGTCATCATCCGGGCCGCGAAGCCCGTCGAACTCAGCACGATGGCGACCGTCATGGGCAGGAAGGACAGGCCGGACACGATCGGCGAGAAGTGCTTGATGGCCTGGAGGTAGTAGGTCAGGAACAGGAAGAGGCCGAACATGCCGACCATCGCCAGGCCCACCGAGAGCGCGCCGCCGCCGCGGTTGCGGTCGGCGACGATGTGCAGCGGCAGCAGCGGGTGCGCGGTGCGCCGTTCGACCAGGACGAACGCCGCGAGCAGCGCCACGCCCAGGACCAGCGGGCCGATCACCAGGCCGTCGCCCCAGCCCCTGGTCACGGCCTCGGAGGTGCCGTAGACGATCGCCAGCAGGCCGCCGCAGCCGAGCAGCGCCCCGGGCAGGTCCAGCCGCAGCCGGCGGCCCTTCCCGACGTGGTCGCGCTTCAGCACGTTGAAGGCCGCGAAGGCGGTGACGGCGGCGATCGGCACGTTGACGAACAGGCACCAGCGCCAGTCCAGGTACTCGGTCAGCAGGCCGCCGGCGATGAAGCCGATCGCGGAGCCGCCGCCGGCGATCGCGCCGAAGATGCCGAAGGCCGTACTGCGCTCCCGCGGATCGGAGAAGGTGGTGGAGAGCAGCCCCAGCGCGGAGGGGGCGAGCAGGGCGCCGAAGGCGCCCTGGAGGGCGCGGGCGCCGAAGAGCATGGCGGGGCCGACCGCCGCACCGCCGAGGGCGGAGGCGAGGGCGAAGCCCAGCAGGCCGACGGTGAAGACGCGCTTGCGGCCGAAGAGGTCGCCCAGCCGGCCGCCGAGCAGCAGCAGGCCGCCGAAGGCCAGCGTGTAGGCGGTGATCACCCACTGCCGGTCGGCGTCCGAGATGCCCAGGTCCCGTTGGGCGGACGGCAGTGCGATGTTCACGATGGTGATGTCGAGCACGATCATGAGCTGGGCGGTGGCGATGACGGCCAGCGCCCACCAGCGGCGGCGGTCCGCGTCCTCATGACCGGCGACGGTTCTCGCAGTCACTGGTCGAGCCTTCCGGAGTGGGGCGGAGAGGTCACGCAGTCGCCTTCCAGCCAAACCCCGCTCCGGACGGATGGCAAGGAAAAACCTCACCAAATCAGACCTTCGGGACAAAAGAACCAGGCCCCCGGGACTGCGGACCGAGTCCCGGGGGCCTGGTTCCACGGCTCGCGCCGCGTGGTGGCTCAGAGCGCCGAGAGCTCCTCGACCAGGTCGTCCAGCCCCAGCGAGCCCTGCGAGAGCGCCGCCATGTGCCAGGCCTTGAGGTCGAACTCCTCGCCGCGCGCCTCGTGCGCCGCCTTCGCCGCCGCCCGGCCGCGCAGCCAGGCGCGCTCGCCCAGCTTGTAGCCGATCGCCTGGCCGGGCAGGCCCAGGTAGCGGACCAGCTCGCTGTCCAGGAAGTCGGCGGACAGGCCGCAGTACAGGCCGAAGAACTCCCGGGCGTGCTCCGGGGCGACCGGCTCGCCCGGCCGGTACGGGGAGTCCGCCGGGAAGTCCAGGCCCACGTGCATGCCGATGTCGACGATGACCCGCAGCGCGCGCATCATCTGCGCGTTGAGGTAGCCCAGGCGGTGGCCCGGGTCGGTGAGGTAGCCGAGCTCGTCCATCAGGCGCTCGGCGTACAGCGCCCAGCCCTCCAGGTTGGCGCTCACCCCGCCGAGGCTCACCTGGTAGGTGGAGAGCCGGTCGGCGACGTAGTTCCACTGCGCGAGCTGGAGGTGGTGGCCCGGGACGCCCTCGTGGTACCAGGTGGAGACCAGGTCCCAGACCGGGAAGCGGTCCCGGCCGACCAGCGGCAGCCAGGTCCGCCCGGGACGGCTGAAGTCCAGCGAGGGCGCGGTGTAGTACGGCGCGGCGGCGCTGCCCGCCGGGGCGATCCTCGACTCGACCCGGGTGACCGGCTCGGCCAGGTCGAAGTGGGTGCCCTGGAGGTCCCGGACGGCCTGGTCCATCAGGCCCTGGAGGTACTCCCGGGCGGCCTCGGCGCCCTCGATCGCCGGGCCGTCCGACTCCAGCCAGCGCATCGCCGCGAGCGGACCCGCGCCCGGCAGGACCTTCTCGGCCTCGGTCTCCATCTGCGCCAGCAGGTCGTGGAACTCGCTCCAGGCCCAGGCGTAGGCCTCGTCGAGGTCCAGGTCGGCACCGGTCCAGTAGCGCACCCAGCGGACGTAGCGCTCCCGGCCCGCGGTGTCCGGGGCGCCGGCCGCGGCCGGGCCGTACACGTCGCGCAGCCAGTCCCGCAGCTCCGCCAGCGCCTCGGCGGCGGCCACCGCGTGCTTCGACAGCTCGGGGTGCAGACCCTCCGGCGCGCCCTGGACGAAGGTGCCGAACCAGGCGCCGGGCACCCGCTCGGCGGCGGGCGCGTCCTCGCCCAGCCACTCGGCGAACTGCCCGAGCACCGTGGCCACCTGGCGCGGGCCGGACAGCAGGCCGCGCTCGACGCCCTCCGTCAACGTGCGCCGGTACTGCGCGAACGCCTCCGGGAGCCGCGCCATCCGGCGGCCGATCACCTGCCACTCGGCCTCGGTGTCGGTGCCCATCAGGGTGAAGGACTCCCGCACGTCGTGCACCGGGGAGCCCAGGTTGCGCAGCGAGCGGAAGTTCTCCCCCGCCTCGTGGACGGCGAGTTCGGCGGTCAGCCGCTCGCGCAGCAGCCGGGCGCAGCGGCGCTCCGCCTCGTCGTCGGCGGCACCGGCCCGCTCGGCCTCGTCGAGCTTCGCCAGGGTGCGGCGGGCGAGGTCGGCGACGGCCTCGGGACCGGCCGGGGAGAGGTCGGGAAGCCGGTCGTCGTCAAGGTTGAGACCGAGGTACACCGCGGTCAGCGGGTCGAGCTCGGCCAGTTCGCGGACGTGGTCGTCGGCGATGCGGCGAGGGGTGGCGCCGTCGGCGGTGATCAGTTCTTCACGCATTCGGACATCATTTCGTGGCGCGGCAGCTTTGCAACCCCTTTGCGAGCCGGGTTCGCCTGCGAAAATCCGTTCGGCGCGACCGGATCCGATCCGTCCGGCGCCCATTACGCTTGGCCGCCATGGAAGCCAGCCCCGCCCCGGCCGCACCCGAGCCGCGCCCGCGCCGCACCGGCTACCGGCGGCTGCCGGTCCAGCAGCGGCGCGAGCAGCTGATCGCGGTCGCCCTGGAGCTGTTCGCCTCCCGGCCGCCCGAGGAGGTGGGCCTGGACGACGTCGCCGAGGCCGCCGGGGCCTCCCGCCCGCTGGTGTACCGCTACTTCGCGGGCGGCAAGCAGCAGTTGTACGAGGCCGCGCTGCGCACCGCGGCGGACGAGCTGAGCAGCCGCTTCGCGCTGCGGCTGAGCGGGACGCCGTCCGAGCAGCTGTCGGCGGTGCTGGACGGCTACTTCGCCTTCGTGGCCGAGCACGACGCGGGCTACTCGGCGCTGCTGCGCGGCGGTTCGGTGGTGGAGACGGCCCGCACCTCGGCGATCGTGGACGACGTCCGGCGGGAGGCGCTGCGCCGGACGCTGCGCCACCTGGGCGTGCGGGAGGCCGGGCCGCGGCTGACGCTGCTGGTGCGCTCCTGGATCGCGGTGGTCGAGGGCGCGTCGCTGAGCTGGCTGGACGAGGGGCGCGCGCTGCCGGTGGCGGAGCTGCGCGACTGGCTGGTGGACCAGTTCACGGCGATGGCGGCGGCGACGGCGCTGCACGACCCGCAGACGGCCGAGGTGCTGGCGGGGGTGCTGGCGCTGGAGGGGCCGCGGCCGGAGCGGGCGGAGCGGCTGCGGGCGGTGCTGGGCGGCGGCTCCTAAGGCGGCGCGGCCGCACCCGAGCGGTCCCGGCGCCCCTCCCGACCCCCGTGCCAAGGGTCGGGGCGGCCTGCGTGATTACGCCTTGCCGAGCACCTGGCGCTGGCGGCCGAGCCCGTCGACCTCGATCTCGACCACGTCGCCCGGGGCGAGGTACGGCGTGCCGGGGCGGCCCAGGGTGACCCCCGCCGGGGTGCCGGTGATGACCACGTCGCCGGGCTCCAGCACCATGAACCGGCTCGCGTAGCGGACCAGTTCGAGCACCGGGAAGACCATCTCCGCGGTGCTGCCGTGCTGCCGCCGCTCGCCGTTGACCCACAGCCGCAGGGTCAGCGCCTGCGGGTCGGCCACCTCGTCGGGGGTGACCAGCCAGGGCCCGAGCGGGGTGAAGGTCTCCGCCGACTTGCCCTTGTCCCACTGGCCGCCGCGCTCGAACTGGAAGGCCCGCTCGGTGACGTCGTTGGCGATCGTGTACCCGGCGATCACCCCGGCCGCCTCGGCGTGCGAGTCCAGGTAGCGGGCGGTGCGGCCGATCACGACGGCCAGCTCGGCCTCGTAGTCGGTCTTCTCGCCGCCGCGCGGCACCAGCACCTCGTCGTACGGGCCGACCACGGTGGAGCCCGGCTTGAGGAAGATGACCGGCTCGGCCGGGATCGCGGCCCCGGCCTCGGCCGCGTGGTCGCGGTAGTTGAGCCCGATGCCGACCACCTTGCTCGGCCGGGGCACCGGTGCGCCCACCCGCAGGCCGTCGAGGTCCAGCACCGGCAGGACGCCGGCGGCCGCGTCCCGGGCCAGTGCGGCCGGGTCCAGCCCGGCCAGGAAGGCCCCGTCGAGGTCGCGGGTCCGCCCCGAGAGGTCGTACGCGGTGCCGTCCTCACCCAGGACGACCGGGCGCTCGGCGCCCGCGGGTCCGACGCGCAGGAGCTTCATCGATCCGTCACCAGCCTTTCGTCGCAGCTCACCGGGGCGGCCCGGAGGCCGCTCCCGAGTCCGGCAACGAGGTATACCAACGCGCCGGGGCGGCGGGCCAGACCGTCCCGATGGGCGAAATCCTCCCGGTTGGCGCTCCGGCCGCCGCCCCGGCTCGGCGGCCCGCACGGTTGACACCCGCCGGGCCGGCCGCGCGGCGGCGGCTCAGCCGTCCTGCGCGCCGCCGCCGAGCAGCGCCGCCAGGGCGACGGCCCGCGGCCGGCCCGGGCCGAGCCGGGCGGCCTCCCGCTGCCAGTACGCGAGGTCGCGCCGGGCGTCCGCCCGGGCCTCCGGGGTGGCGCCGGGCACCTGGGCCAGTTCGTCCAGCAGGGCGGCGGCCGCGCCCGGGCTGCCGTCCCGGGCCACCCAGAGGGCCAGGTCGTGGCAGGTGCGCAGGGTGCGCGGGTCCTCCGGGCCGCAGATCCGGGCGAAGTCGGGGACGAGCGCGGTGAGGATCTCCACCGCCTCCGCGGCCTCGCCGGCCTCACCGTGCCGCCAGGCCCGGTCGGCCCGCCGGCGCAGCTGCTCCGGGCTGGGGTCGTCCGGGCGCAGCATCCCGGGCCGGATGGCGCGCAGCCGCTCCAGCACCTCGGCGGCGCCGGCCGGCCGCTGTCCGGGCCGTTTGGCGAGCAGTTCGGCGACCAGCCCGGCCAGGGCCGGGTCCTTGCCGCGCACCCGGGGCGGGACCTCCTCCAGGTGCTTGTACATGTACTCGGCGGCCGAGGCGGCGCGGAAAGGGCGGGTGCCGGTGCAGACCTCGTACAGCATGATGCCGAGCGCGTAGAGGTCGGCCCGGCCGTCCACCGGGCCGCCGGACCAGCACTCGGGCGCCAGGTACGGGACGGTGCCGACCACGTTGCCGGTGGAGGTGAGCCGGACGGTCTGGGTGACCAGTCGGGCGATGCCGAAGTCCAGGACCTTGGCCCGCTCCCCGTCCTCCACGATCATCACGTTCTCGGGCTTGATGTCCCGGTGGACGATCCCCGAGCGGTGCGCGGCGTCCAGCGCCTTGCACACGTGCCGCATCCAGCGCAGCCCCTGCTTGTGGTCCGGCCGGCCGTCCTTGAGCACCTCGGACAGCGCCCGGCCGCGGACCAGCTCCATCACCAGGTACGGGATCTTCCCGGAGCCGGACTCCGTCCATCCGTAGTCGTACACGGTGACGATGTGCGGGTTGTTGAGGCCGCCGGCCGTCCGGGCCTCGCGGACGAACCGGCTGACCGCCTCCCGGTCGGTGGCGTGCTCGGCGAGCAGCACCTTGACCGCGACCGGCCGGTCGATGGTCGTGTCGGTCGCCCGCCAGACCACGCCGAAGCCGCCCCGGCCCAGCTCCTGCTCCAGCCGGAAGCGGCCGCCGAGCACCTCGCCCTTCTCCATTCCCTCCCCCAACCCGACCGCGCCCGCTCGGCGTTCGCCGCCGGAGGGGTCGGAGGGGTCACCATAGCGGCGGGCGGGGACGAACGGGTGAACGAGCCGGGCCCAACTCCCATGGCTACGGCTTGGGCAGTCCGGGCGGGTTGATCTCGGAGCTCTTCACGGCCTCGTTGTCCAGGCCCCAGCGCTTGAGCACCTGCCCGTACGTGCCGTTCCTGATCACCTCGTCGATCGCCCCGTTCAACGCCTTGACCAGGCCGTTGTCCTTCCGGGTGGTCGCCGCGATCTTGCCGAGGACGTCCGCGCCGCCGCCCGAGTAGGTGCCGACGACCTCGGTCTCGCCGGTCTGCACGGCGTGGAAGGCCAGGCTGGGGTTGGGGCCGGTGTAGACCTCGATCCGGCCGGAGGAGAGCGCCAGGTAGTACTCGGTGCCCTGGAAGTACTTGATGTCGATCGGCTTGAGGCCGTTCCTGACGTTCTCCTCGCTCCAGGAGACCAGCAGCTTCTCCTGGTTGGTGCCGGTGGCGACGCCGACCGTCTTGCCCGCGAGGTCCCTGGGGCCGGTGACCTTGAGGCCGCCGCCCTTCTTCGCCTCGAAGCCCAGGACGTCCAGCCGGTAGGTGGCGAAGTCGTACTTCTCCTTGCGCGCCTCGGTGACGGTGATGTTGGACAGGCCCACGTCGTACTTGCCGCTGTCCAGGCCGACGAAGATGTTCTCCCAGGAGACCGGGTTGAACTCGACCTTGAGGCCGAGCACGTTGCCGATCAGGAGGGCGAGGTCCGGTTCGACGCCGATGATCGTC
Organism: Kitasatospora sp. NPDC001261; assembly: GCF_042896795.1. Lineage (NCBI taxonomy): Bacteria > Bacillati > Actinomycetota > Actinomycetes > Kitasatosporales > Streptomycetaceae > Kitasatospora > Kitasatospora sp. NPDC001261. The sequence goes on along the minus strand of NZ_JBIAXP010000010.1, from coordinate 69,580 downwards.
TTGTCGTCGTTGGCGTAGAAGTCCAGCGGCGGGGTGGAGCCGATGGAGTCGACGACGCTCAGCGTCCCCTTCCGTCTGATCTCCTCCGGGACCAGAGCGGCGATCGCGTCGACCTTGGGCGTGGTGACCCGTTCCTGGTTCGGCGACAGGTTCACCACCGTGCCGTCCGGCGCGGTGCTGCCCTTGGCCGGGGCGAGCTCGCCCGCCGCGCCCGTGGCGCCGCTGCCGCAGCCGGCCAGGACGAGGGCTGCGGTGAGCGCGGCGGCGGTCACGAGGGCGCGACGGGGTAGGGACATGGCGGAACTCCTGCTCGGTGAAGGGGGGTTGGGGAAAGAGGGGGTCAGAGGACCTTGGCCAGAAAGGCCCGGGTGCGCTCGTGCCGCGGCCGGTCCAGGACCTCGGCGGGCGGGCCCTGCTCGACCACCACGCCGCCGTCCATGAAGACCACGGTGTCGGCGACCTCGCGGGCGAAGCCGATCTCGTGGGTGACCACGATCATCGTGGTGCCGCTGCGGGCCAGGTCCTTGATGACGTCCAGCACCTCGCCGACCAGCTCCGGGTCGAGCGCCGAGGTCGGCTCGTCGAACAGCAGCACCTTCGGCTCCAGCGCCAGCGCCCGGGCGATCGCCACCCGCTGCTGCTGGCCGCCGGACAGCTGCCGGGGGTAGGCGGCGGCCTTGTCGGCCAGCCCGACCCGCTCCAGCAGCGCCAGCGCCGTCGCCCTGGCCTCGGCCCGGGGGCGGCGCAGCGCGGAGACCGGCGCCTCGACCAGGTTCTCCAGCACGGTGAGGTGCGGGAACAGGTTGAAGTTCTGGAACACGAAGCCGATGCCGGTGCGCTGGCGCAGCACCTCGCGCTCCTTGAGCTCGTACAGCCGGTCGCCGGAGCGGCGGTAGCCGATCAGCTCGCCGTCGATGGCGACGTGGCCGCGGTCCAGCTTCTCCAGGTGGTTGATCGCGCGCAGCAGGGTGGACTTGCCGGAGCCGGACGGGCCGAGCACCACGGTCACCGAGCCGGCCGGGACGTCCAGGTCGACCCCGCGCAGCACCTCCAGCCGGCCGAAGGTCTTGTGCAGGCCGCGGACCTGCACCATCGGGGCGGCCGGGGTCGGGGCAGCCGGGCTCGGCTCGGGCTTCGTCAGGGTGGTCACGACTGTCCTCCGGGGGTACGGGCGGCGGCGGGCCGGGTGCGGTCCGGCAGGCTCCGGGCGAGGGCCCGGACGCGCTGCCACGGGGTGGGCGGCGGGGTGCGCTGGGCGCCGCGGGCGAAGTGGCGCTCGACGTAGTACTGGCCGACCGAGAGCACGGTGGTCAGCAGCACGTACCAGACGGTGGCGACCATCAGCAGCGGCACCACCCGGCCGGTGCGGCCGTAGACCACCTGGGCCTGGTAGAAGAGCTCGCCGATGGCCATCACGTAGACCACCGAGGTGCCCTTGAGCAGCGAGATCACCTCGTTGGCGGCGGCCGGCAGGATGCCGCGCATGGCCTGCGGCAGCACGATCCGCCGGCCCTGCCGCCAGCGCGGGATGCCGAGCGCGGCGGCGGCCTCGCGCTGGCCGGCGTCCACCGCGATGATGCCGCCGCGGATGATCTCGGCGGCGAACGCGGCCTGGTGCAGCCCGAGGCCGAGCACCGCCGCGCCGAGCGCGCTGAGCACGCCGACCGTCTCGACCTCGCCGAAGGTCGGGCCGAACGGGATGCCGATCCCGAACCGCTTGTACAGGTAGGAGAGGTTGAACCAGAACACCAGCTGGACGATCAGCGGGATCGAGCGGAACACCCACACGTAGGCCCAGGCGATGGAGCGCAGGATCGCGCTGCGGGACAGCCGCATCGCGGCCACCACGGTGCCCAGCAGGAAGCCCAGCACCGTGCCGTAGGCGGTGAGTTCGAGGGTCCGTCCGATCGCCCGGAGGATGGTGTCGGCGGTGAAGTAGAGCCGGAAGGTGGCCCAGTCCCAGCCGGGGTTGGTGGCCAGGCCGTGGGCGAACTGGGCGAGCACGACCAGCGCGGCGATCCCGGCGGCCCAGCGCCAGGGGTGCCGGGCGGGGACGGTGCGCAGGCCGGCCAGCCGGTCGAGGTCCAGGGCGGCGGCCGGGGCCGGCCGGCTGGGCGGGGCCGCGCTGGTCCCGGTGGTGGCGGTGGTGGCGGTGGTCATCGGGGGTCTCCTTCGCTCGGGCCGGCGCTCAGGCGTGCTCGGGCGGGCTGATCTGCGACTCCTTGATCGCCGACTCGGCGACCCCCCACTTGCGCAGGATCCGCTCGTACGTCCCGTCCTTGATCAGCTGGTTGACCGCCGCCTGGAGGGCCGGGGCGAGCTTCGAGCCCTTCTTCAGGGCGAAGCCGACGTCGAGGCGGTGGAACTCGTTGAGGAAGCGGGTCCCGGAGGCCTCCTGCGCGACCTGGTGGCGCAGGCCGTTGATGGTGGACATCTCGATGTCCACCCGGCCCTGCTGGAGGCTGGTCAGCAGGGCGCCGCTCTCGCTGAACGCCTTGACCTCGTACGGCTTCTTCCCGGCGTCGGTGCAGACGCTCTTCCGGCTGTTGAGGGTGGTCTCGAAGGTGGTGCCGGCGCCGGTGCCGATGGTCAGTCCGCACAGCTGGACCAGGTCGGTGACCGGCTGGATCGCGGTGTTGTCCTTCTTCACCGCGAAGCCCTGGCCGTCGTCGATGTAGGTGACGAAGTCGATGGTCTTCAGCCGGGCCGCGGTGACCCCGAAGTTGCCGGTGCCGACGTCGTACTTCCCGCTGTCCAGGGCGGGCAGGATGGTCTCGAAGGCGGCCTGCTCGCGCTGCACGGTCAGGCCGAGCAGCTTGGCCACCGCGTCGGTGAAGTCCACGTCGATCCCGGCGGGCCTCCGGTCGGCCTGGTCGGTGTAGAAGGCGCTGGGCGGCGTGCCGAAGGACGAGCCGAACCTGATCGTGCCGGCGGCGCGGACGTCCTCGGGCAGCAGCGCGGCGGCGGCCTGCGAGGTCCTGAGGCCGGAGACGAGGTCCTCGGTGGCGGCGGCGGACGGACCGCCCGCCGCCGCGCCCGCGATCTTCGGGTCCGAGCCGCAGGCGGCCAGGGCCAGGACCGGCAGCAGGGCGGCGGTCGCGAGCAGGCGGCGGCGGACGGTGCTGGTTCTCACGGGGGGCCTTTCAGGGAGTGTGGGCCAGAACGGGCGACTGCGGTCCGAGGACCGGCAGCCGCTTCTCGAAGGGGAGCGGGCCGATGGTCAGCGGATCGGCCGAGACGTCGAACAGCGGGGTGTAGCCGGCCGCCAGGTAGAGGTTCCTGGCCTCGGGCTGGCGCGGCCCGGTGGTGAGGTAGAACCGGCTGTAGCCGGCCGCGACGGCCGTCCGCTCCAGCTCGGCCAGCACCCGGCGGGCCAGGCCCCGGCGGCGGTGCGCGGAGTGCGTCCACATCCGCTTCACCTCGGCGGTGCGCTCGTCGTAGCGCTTGTACGCGCCGCCGGCCACCGGTTCGCCGTCCTCCAGCAGGAGCAGCAGCACGCCGTGCGGCTCGGCGAAGGCCTCGCCCGGGTAGCGGGTCATCTCCTGGTGCGCCTCGGGGCCGTACCGGGTGACGTACTCGTGGGTGAGCTCGCGCAGCAGCGGTTCGACCAGGGGGTCGTCGACGGACGCCTTGCGGAACTCCCACCCGCCGGCCGCGCTCACGCCTGCGCCGCGATCAGCTGGTGGCGGTCGCGCTCGGCGCGCTCGGCCCGGGCGGCCCCGGCCTTGGCGGCGTCCCGCTTGGCGACCTCCTCGCGGACGATCGGGATGACGTACCGGCCGAAGTCGATCGCGTCGTCCAGCAGGTGGTAGCCGCGCGCGGAGAGGATGTCCACACCGAGGTCGTAGTAGTCGAGCAGCGCCTGGGCGACCGTCTCCGGGGTGCCGACCAGCGCGTTGGAGTTGCCCGCCCCGCCGGTGGCCGCGGCGGTCGGGGTCCACAGCGCGCGGTCGTAGCGCTCGCCGGCCTCGGCGATCTCGATCAGCCGCCGGGAGCCGGTGTTCTCGGGTGTCACGGCCTCGGGGGTGGTCCCCGGCCGGTCGGCGCCCCGGCGGGCCCGGATCGCGGCCACCGTCCGGTGTGCCTTCTCCCAGGCCAGCGCCTCGGTCGGCGCGATGATCGGCCGGAACGCCACCTGGATCCGCGGCACGTCGGTGCGCCCGGCGGCCCGGGCCGCCTCCCGCACCCGCTCGATCTGCTCGGCGGTGCGGGCCAGCGGCTCGCCCCACAGGCAGTAGACGTCCGCCTCGGCGCCGCCGGCCGCGTAGGCCGCGTCCGAGGAACCGCCGAAGGAGACCCCGGGGCGCGGCTGCTGCACGGGGAAGACGTCGGAGACGAAGTCGTTGAAGCGGTAGTGCGGTCCCTCGTGGTCGAAGGGCTCCCGGCTGGTCCAGGCCTTCTTGACGATGCCGATGTACTCGCGGGTGCGCTCGTAGCGCTGGTCCTTGGTCAGGAAGTCGCCCTCGCGCTGCTGCTCGTGGTCGTTGCCGCCGGTGATGAAGTGGACGGTCAGCCGGCCGTCGCTGATCCGGTCGAGCGTCGCGAAGGTCTTGGCCGCGAAGGTCGGGTAGGAGACGTTGGGCCGGTGCGCCAGCAGGATCTGGAGGCGGTCCAGGTGCGAGGCGAGGAAGGCCGCCGCGGCCGCCGGCTCGGGGGCGCCGGCCCCGTACGCGAAGAGCACCCGGTCCCAGCCGTGGTCCTCGTGCGCCCGGGCCAGCCGCAGGGTGTAGTCGCGGTCGAAGGCGGCGGTGGTGCGGGCGGTGGTCTCCGAACCGTCGCCGGTGGCGGCGATGCCGAGGAATTCGACGGGCATGGCGGAACCTTTCGGGGTGGGTGGAGGTCCGGTGGACCGCGGGTGGGCGGCACCGGAGGCGGCCGCGGCGGGGCGGCCGTCGGGCGGGTGACGGTGGGAGGGGTGCGGGAGCGGAGGTACCGGACGACGGGAGGGCCGGAGCGCGGGAGGGCCGGAGCGCAGTGCGGGGTCATCGGCGGCAGCGGGGGCCTGACGCGTCGCCGGTCGTCGACGACGGATCCGGCCGCGACGGGGCGGTCCGAGGGAGGGCTCTCCCCGCCGGGGGATCAGGCCGGACGGGCGGCCCGCTGCCGGGTCAGCCGCGACACGCCGCGGACCACACCCGACCGAAGTCGATGTGGTCGCGGGTGACCAGGGGCTGCTCGGCGTACATGGCCCCAAGTTGAACAGTCGGCCGATCGGTACGTCAACCATCCATCATTGCCGCACTGTTGCGATCTCCTGTCGGTTTTTCGACGCGCTTCGACGAAGCCCTCCGGCACCCCCGACCACCCTTGACAGCCGTCGATCGCGCGTGCGTACGATCGACGCGGAGTGCAGTGCCACGCGCCGGCCGTGTTGAGGGACACGGGCCGCCGCCCCCGTACGTGACCACCGCCGTACCTCTCCCCGCCCGCACTCCGCCCAGGAGCCGCCGCCATGGCCACCCCGCAGGACGTCCTGCCCGCCCCCGCCCTCCTCGACCGCCCCGACGCGCCGCCCGCCCCCGAGGCCCGGATCGTCGCCCGCCGCAAGCCCGGCCAGTGGGCCGCGGCCGCCGTCGCCCTGCTGCTGGCCGCGATGGCGGTCAACTCGGTGGTCCGCAACAAGGCCTTCCAGTGGAGCGTGGTCGCCGACTGGTTCACCGCCCGCTCCGTGCTCGACGGCCTCGCCCTGACCCTCTGGCTGACCGCCGCCACCCTCGCCCTCGGCTTCGTGCTCGGCACCCTCCTCGCCACCATGCGGCTGTCCGACAACCCCGTTCTGCGCACGCTCAGTTGGGGCTACATCTGGGTGTTCCGCTCCACCCCGCCACTGGTGCAGCTGCTGTTCTTCTTCAACATCGGCGCGCTCTACCCGACCCTCGGCCTGGGCATCCCGTTCGGCCCCGAGTTCGTCACGGTCAAGACCGTCAACCTGATGGGCCCCACCCTCACCGCCGTCATCGGCCTCACCCTGCTGGAGACCGCGTACGCCGCCGAGGTGATCCGCGGCGGCATCCTCTCCGTCGACCGCGGCCAGCTGGAGGCGGCGGCCGCGCTCGGGCTCGGCCGGTGGCGGGTGCTGCGCCGGATCGTGGTGCCGCAGGCGATGCGGGCGATCGTGCCGACCGCCGGGAACATGCTGATCGGCGCGCTCAAGGGCACCAGCATCGTCAGCGTGCTGGCCGTCTCCGACCTGCTCTACTCGGTGCAGCTGGTCTACCTCCAGTCGTACCAGGTCATCCCGATGCTGATGGTCGCCACCATCTGGTACCTGGTGGTCACCACCCTGCTGTCCATCGGCCAGTACTACGTGGAGCGCCGCTTCGCCCGGGGCGCCACCCGCGACGGCCTGCCGCCCACGCCGCTGCAGCGGGCCCGCGCGGCCCTCGTCAAGGTGGTGCGGGCATGACGGAGCTCGTCATCGTCGGCGCCGGCCCGCGCGGCACCGGGCTGCTGGAGCGGATCGCCGCCAACGCCGCCGAACTCCTGCCCGCCGAGCGGCCGTTGGCGATCCACCTGGTCGACCCGTACCCGCCGGGCGCGGGCCGGATCTGGCGCCACGACCAGTCCCCGCTGCTGCGGATGAACTCGATGGCCGAGGACGTCACCATGTTCACCGACGAGCGCTCCACCCTCGAAGGACCGGTCCGCCCCGGCCCCTCGCTCGCCGAATGGGCGCCCCGGCAGGAGGAGTTCGCGCCCTACCGGGAGGTCGCCGACCCGGCCGTCCGGGCCGAGCTGCGCACCCTCGCCCCCACCGACTTCCCCACCCGCCGGGCCCAGAGCGCCTACCTGGACTGGGTGTTCCGCCGCGCCGTCGCCGAGCTGCCGGCGCACGTCACGGTCACCGTCCACCGCGACACCGTCCACCGGATCGAGGGCCCGGCCGACGGCCCGCAGACCGTCCGCCTCGGCGACCGGACCCTCGCCGCCGACCACGTCGTGCTCACCCTCGGCCACCTCGACTCCGTCCCGCACCCGCGCTACGCCGCCGACGCCCGGTTCGCCGCCCGGCACGGCCGCTTCCACCTCCCGCCCGCCTACTCCGCCGACGCGGCCGACGACCTGGCCGCCCTCGCCCCCGGCGAACACGTGGTGCTGCGCGGCCTCGGCCTCGCCTCGGTGGACCTGGTCGCCCTGCTCACCGAGGGCCGCGGCGGCCGCTTCGAGCCCACCGGGGACGGGCCCGCGCTGCGCTACCACCCCTCCGGCCGCGAGCCGGTGCTCCACCTCGGCTCCCGGCGCGGCGTCCCGTACCACTCCAAGACCGGCTACCGGCTCCAGGGGCCGCCCGCCCCGCTCCCCCGGTACTTCGACGAGGCCGCCGTGGACGCCGTGCTCGCCACCGGCGGACAGCTCGAACTGCGGCGCGACTTCTGGCCGTTGATGGCCAAGGAGATCGCCTTCGGGCACTACCACGAGCTGTTCCACGCCCACCCCGGGCGCACCGCCCTGCCCTGGCCGGAGTTCCTCGCCCGCTACGACCGGCACGCCTGGTACTCCCCCGAACTCGCCGCCCTGGTCGCCGAGGCCGTCCCCGACCCGGCCGACCGGATCGACTTCGAACGGCTCGACCACCCGCTGGCCGGGCTCGAACTCGGCACCGACGAGGAGCTCCAGGCGCACCTGCGCGGGTACGTCACCGCCGACGCCGACCGCCGCGCCGACCCCGCGCACAGCGCCGACCTCGGCGCCTTCCTCGCCCTGCTCTCGCTGTTCGGCCGGCTCCCCCGGGTCGTCGCCAGCGGCCGGCTCACCGCCCGCTCCCTCGCCGAGGAGGTGGACGAGTGGTTCTTCGGCTACTTCAGCTTCCTCGCCTCCGGCCCGCCCGGGTTCCGGCTGCGCCAGCTGCTCGCCCTCTCCGAGGCCGGGGTGGTGCGCTTCCTCGGCGCGGACGTACGGATCGAACGGGACGAGGCGAGCGGCACCTGGCGGGCCTCCGGCGCCACCGTGCCCGGCCACCACGTCACCGCGACGGCCCTGGTCGAGGCGTACCTGCCCAAGCACGCGCTGGCCCGCACCCTGGACCCGGTGCTCGGCGAACTGCACCGCACCGGACGGATCGTCGAGGAGGTGGTCACCGACCCGGACTACACCCACCGCTCCGGCCTGGTCACCATCGCCGCCGCCGACAGCCGGCTGCTGGACCCGGCCCTCGGCGGCGCCCCGCACCCGCGCCGCACCGCCCTCGGCCCGCACACCAGCCTGCGCGCGGCCGCCGCCTTCGCCCGCCCCCGCACCGACGCCCCCGGCTTCCGGCAGAACGACGCCGCCGCCCGCGCCCTGCTCCGGGCCCTGGCCGCGCTCCCGGCGGCCGCCCCGGCGCTGGCGGCGTGCGCACGGTGACGGCGGTATCGGCCTGAGCACCGCGGCACCGGCGTGGCCTGAGCGCCGTGGCGGCGGCGCTCAGGCCCCGAAGATCTCCTCCACCAGGTCCTCGTCCGAGACGTGGTCCGGCGCGTCGAACACCACGTCCGCGACGCCCTTCAGGCCGATCCCCCGGTCCAGCGCGTCCATGCAGGCCCGGGCCTGCTCGTCGGTGGCGAAGTCCCACACCCGCAGCCGCCGCACCAGCACCAGCGCCTCCATCGGGCTCATCCGCGGCGTCCGGCGGCGCGGCCCCGGCCCCTTGCGGCCGGCCTCGGCCAGCTGCCGCTGGTAGCCGGCCAGGTCCTGCCAGGCCTGCACGGTGCTCGGGTGCTGCTCGCCCAGCACCCGGACGAGGTCCGGCAGCAGCCCGTGCAGCTGGATCACCGCGCCCTGCGGGTCGCCCCGGTTGGCCTGGTGCAGCGCGAGGTCGTGCCGGGCCTTCAGGACCCGGGGGTCGTACGGGCCCCAGGCGGCGTGCAGGTCGGGCAGCAGCTCGTGCATCAGCCGGATCGTGGTGATCGGCGCACCGCTCTCGCCGACGCACCAGACCAGGTGGTAGCGGGCGCCGAGGGTGTCCGGGTCGAGCGGGCCGAGCGCCGAGCGCATGTCGCCCACCAGGGCGGTCAGCAGCCGGATCGCGCCGTTCAGGTCCCCGGTCCGGCTGAGGTACCAGGCGAAGTCCCGCCAGGTGCACAGGGTGTCCCGGTCGCTCGCGCCGAGCACGGTCACGCACTCCTGGGCGACGGTCTGCAGGAGCATCGCCGACTCGCCGGCCGTCGCCGCCCGGTAGGCGGCCGACCGGCGCTCGCGCAGCCCGGCCCGTACGGCCTCGGAGGGCGGCGCGGCCGTCACCGGCGGCGTGGTCAGCGGCGGCAGCACCGACGGGACGGCGGGCGGCGCGGCGGGAGCGGGAACAGCGGGCGCGGGAACGGCGGGCGGCACGGTGGGCGGGGGAACGGCGGGCGCGGGGACGACCGGCGGGGCGCTCGGCGGAGGCGGCACCACCGGCGCCGGCCGCTCCACCACCGTCGGCACCGGCGCCGGCGCACCCGCCCGGCCGCCCGCCCAACCGGCCAGCTCGGCGAGCCGCCGCTCGACCGTACGGGCGTCGGCCGGCCGGTCCGCCGGGTCCTTCGCCAGCAGCTCCGCGACCAGCCCGGCCACCTGCGGCGGCAGCCCGAACTGCGCCGGGTCCAGCGGCGCGGGCACCTCGTTCAGGTGCTGATACATCAGCACCGGCGTCGAGTCCCCGCCGAACGGCCGTGCCCCGGTGAAGAGTTCGACCAGGACGCAGCCCAGCGCGTACAGGTCGGCCCGCCCGTCCACCCGGCCGCCGGTCCACCGCTCGGGCGCCATGTACGCCGGGCTGCCGACGATCGTCCCGGTGGTGGTCAGCCCGCCCGCGCCGGTGTCCAACTGGGCGATGCCGAAGTCCAGCACCTTCAGGTGCCCGGCGTCGGTGATCATCACGTTGTCCGGCTTGATGTCCCGGTGCACCATGCCCGCGTCGTGCGCGGCCGCCAGCGCGCCGCTGATCTGCCGCCCCCAGCGCAGGCTGAGCCCGGGCTCGGGCACCCCCGCCTCCAGCACCTCGGTGAGGGTGCGGCCGGTGAGCAGCTCCATCACCAGGTAGGTGACCTCCTCGCCGCCGAGCTCGCACTGCCCGAGGTCGTGCACCGTGACGATGTGCGGGTGCGAGAGGTTGCCGGCCGCGCCGGCCTCCCGGACGAACCGCAGCGCGGCCTTCGCCCGGTCGCCGCCGTGGTGCCCGATGACCTTGACCGCCACCGGCCGCCCCATCCGGGTGTCCTCGGCCCGCCACACCACCCCGAACCCGCCCTGCCCGAGCTTCTCCACCAGCTCGTACCGGCCGTCCAGGACGTCCCCGACTCGCACGCGCGCTCCCCTCCCGCCATGACGCCCAGACTCTACCGACGCCGGCCGCCGCCCTTCGCCCCGCCGTCGCCCCTCCCCGCCCGCCCCCTCCCCCGGCCCCCGGCCAGGTGGAAGGATGGAATCGAACCCCCGCACGAAGGCGGCGGTACGCACCAGCAGAGCCCGAGGAGAGCGGCCATGGCCAAGCAGGCCCCGCAGAGCGACCCGGCGCAGGACGCCCCCGAGGTGTCCGCGCCCCAGCACGCCGCCGCCGGGCTGCCCGCCGTCGGCCACAGCCTGCGGATGGCCGCCGAGCAGATGGGCGCCCGCCGCACCCTGGCCACCCTGCTCAAGGTCAACCAGCAGAACGGCTTCGACTGCCCCGGCTGCGCCTGGCCGGAGCCGGACAAGCCGCACACCGCCGAGTTCTGCGAGAACGGCGCCAAGGCCGTCGCCGAGGAGGCCACCGAGCGCCGCGTCCGCGCCGAGTTCTTCGCCGCCCACCCGGTCGCCGACCTGGCCGAGCGCTCCGGCTACTGGCTGGGCCAGCAGGGCCGGCTCACCCAGCCGATGCTGCTGGACGAGGGCGCCACCCACTACACGCCGGTCTCCTGGGACGACGCCTTCGCGCTCGTCGCCGAGGAGCTGAAGGCCCTGGACACCCCGGACGGCGCCGCCTTCTACACCTCCGGCCGGACCAGCAACGAGGCCGCCTTCGCGTACCAGCTGTTCGCCCGCCGGCTCGGCACCAACAACCTGCCGGACTGCTCCAACATGTGCCACGAGTCCTCCGGCTCGGCGCTCACCGAGACGCTCGGCGTCGGCAAGGGAAGCGTCAGCCTGAAGGACCTCTACCAGGCCGACCTGATCATCGTGGCCGGCCAGAACCCGGGCACCAACCACCCCCGGATGCTCTCCGCGCTGGAGCGCGCCAAGCGGGCGGGCGCCACGATCGTCAGCGTCAACCCGCTGCCGGAGGCCGGCCTGGAGCGGTTCAAGAACCCGCAGCACGCGCGCGGCCTGGTCGGCCACGGCACCAAGCTGACCGACCTCTTCCTGCAGATCCGCCTCGGCGGGGACCTCGCGCTGTTCCGCGCGCTGAACCGGATCGTCCTGGAGCAGGACGGCGTCGACCGCGACTTCGTCGCCGAACACTGCTACGGCTTCGAGGAGTTCGAGGCCCAGGCGCGGCGGACCGACCGCGCCGAGGTGCTCGCCGCGACCGGCCTGCCCTGGGAGCAGATCGAGGAGCTCGGCCGGCTGGTGCTGAAGTCCGAGAAGATCATCGTCTGCTGGGCGATGGGCCTCACCCAGCACAAGCACGCCGTGCCGACCATCCGCGAGGTGGTCAACTTCCTGCTGCTGCGCGGCAACGTCGGCCGCCCCGGCGCCGGGGTCTGCCCGGTGCGCGGGCACAGCAACGTCCAGGGCGACCGGACGATGGGCATCTTCGAGCGCCCCGGCGACGCCTTCCTGGACGCCCTGGGCCGGGAGTTCGGCTTCGAGCCGCCGCGCGAGCACGGCCTCGACTCGGTGGACACCATCCGCGCCATGCGCGACGGCCGGATCGGGGTCTTCTTCGCGATGGGCGGCAACTTCGTCGCGGCCACCCCGGACACCGAGGTCACCGAGGCCGCGATGCGCAACTGCCGGCTGACCGTCCACGTCTCCACCAAGCTCAACCGCTCGCACGTGGTCACCGGCGCCCGCGCCCTGATCCTGCCCACCCTCGGCCGCACCGACCGGGACGTCAGCGCACGCGGCGCCCAGTTCGTCAGCGTCGAGGACTCGATGGGCCAGGTGCACGCCTCGCGCGGCGGCCTGCGCCCGCCGGCCCCCGGCCTGCTCTCCGAGACCGCGATCGTCTGCCGGCTGGCCCGCACCGTGCTCGGGCCGCGGGACACCGTGCCGTGGGAGGACTTCGCCACCGACTACGACACCCTGCGGGACCGGATCGCCCGCGTCGTCCCGGGCTTCGAGGACTTCAACGAGAAGGTCCGCCGCCCCGGCGGCTTCACCCTGCCGCACGGCCCCCGGGACACCCGCACCTTCCCGACCGCGACCGGGAAGGCCAACTTCTCCGTCAACCCGCTGACCGCCCCCGAGGTCCCGCCGGGCCGGCTGCTGCTCCAGACCCTGCGCTCGCACGACCAGTACAACACCACGATCTACGGCCTCGACGACCGCTACCGCGGCATCAAGGGCGGCCGCCGGGTGGTCCTGGTCAACCCCGCGGACGCCGAGGAGCTGGGGCTGACCGACGGCGGGTACGTCGACCTGGTCGGCGAGTGGAGCGACGGCGTGGAGCGCCGCGCCCCGCACTTCCGGGTCGTCCACTACCCCGTCGCCCGCGGCGGCGCGGCGGCCTACTACCCCGAGACCAACGTGCTGGTACCGCTGGACTCCACCGCCGACATCAGCAACACCCCGACCTCCAAGGCGGTCGTGATCCGCTTCGCCCCCGACAGCGGCGCGTAGCCGTCCCGGACAGCACGGAGGCCGCCCCGCGTCCGGTGACGTGGGGCGGCCTCCTCGTTGCCTGTCCGGCGCGTCAGTGCGTCGGGGTGCCCAGCGGCAGCGTCGCCGTCGCACTGCCCGCGGCCGTGGCGGTCGCCGAACCGGTGCCGCTCGGGCTCCCCGTCGGGGTGCCCGTCCCGGTCGGGGTGGGCGTGCCGGTCCCGCTCGGGGTGCCCGGCCCGGTCGGCGTCCCCGTCGGGGTCGTGGTCGGCGTGCCGCCGGTCGGCGTCCCCGGGTCGGTCGGCGTACCGGTCCCGCCCGGCGTGCTCGGCGTGCCCGGGTCGGTCGGCGTGCCCGGCACGGCCGGCGGCGTCACCGTGCCGCCCGTGGCCGGCGGGGCCGGCACCTGGTTGGCCGGGCTCGGCGCGATCGGCGTCACGGAGTCCCAGTTCGCCGGGAGGTCGGGCACCTTCCAGGCGCCGCCGGCCTCGTCCGCCGCACCGGTCGGGTCCGGCCGGACGGCGCCGAGGATCGGCATCGAGCCGATCGGCGAGATCTTGATGAACGCCCCGGGCCGCGGCGCCTGCACGATCAGCCCGCCACCGATGTACATCCCGATGTGCGAGGCGTCCTGGAAGTACACCACCAGGTCGCCGGGCCGCAGCTGGTTGAGCGCCACGTGCGGCAGCTGCGCCCACTGCTCCTGGCTGGTGCGCGGGATCGGCCGGCCGGCGTGCAGCCAGGCCTGCGAGGTGAGGCCCGAGCAGTCGTAGGCGTCCGGGCCGGTGCCGCCCCACAGGTACGGCTTGCCCACCTGCGCCAGCGCGAAGGCGATCGCCCCGCGCCCCTGCTGGGAGGGCGTGCGCTCGCCCTTGCCGAGCGCCCCGGAGGCGAGGAACGCGAGCTGCGCCTCGTCCGCCTTGGCCTTCTCCAGCTGCTCCAGCTCGGCCCGCTGGGCGCCGGTCAGGGTGGCGACCGTCTGCTCGACGGCGGCCAGGTCGGAGGCGGCCTTGGCCTTGGCCGCGTCCTGCTGGGCGACCAGCGCCTGGGAGGTCTTCAGCGCCTCCTCGGTCTGCTTCTTCAGCCCGTCCAGCGCGTCCCGGTCGCTCTTCAGCTTGTCCAGGAACTCCGACTGCGAGCGGCTGGCCGAGGCGAGCAGCTCGGCGATGACGACCGCCTCGTACGGGTCCTTGGAGAGCAGCAGCTCGGCGTAGGCCGAGGCGGACCCGTTGCGGTACTGCGCGGCGGCGAGCTGGGAGGCGATGTCGGTTCCGGCGTCGACCTGCTTCTGCTGGCGGTCCTGCCGGCCCTGGAGGTCGGTGAGCGAGGTCTGCTGCTCCGCCGCCTTGGCGACGGCGCCGTTGTACTGCTCGGTGGCGGCCTCGGCGCTCTGGTACAGCGCGTGCAGCCGGTCGAGCAGCGGGCCGAGGGTGGCCTTGGCGTCGGCGAGCGGGTCCGCGCCGGCGACGACCTGCCCGGCTCCCGGGTCGGGTGCGGCCCAGGCGGCCGCCGCGCCGACCGGCAGCGCGAGCGCCGCGGCCGCGAGGACGGCTCCGCAGCGCAGTGCCGCCCGTACCCAGGGCCGTACGTGTGCCGTCTCCGCTCTCTGTCCCGCCCCGCCCATGGCTGGTCCTCCCCGCCGCGCACTGCCCCTGTCCCGGCTTCCCGGATCCCGCAGATCCTCCCACGGGTTACTCACCGGAAACAGGGCGCATGCGGACTGGGAGGTTAATTCTCGATTGACCTGTGAGACAGCTCTCAGCAAACCGGGTCGAACCGGCGCGTTCTTCGCTAATGTCCAGTTCAGCGCGCCGTATGTCACCCCGACGAAACCCAGTGGTCACTGCGAGTCAACCATTGGAACCACGATTCCCGGCCCAGTTCACCTTCCGTTTACCAAGCAGACCTACGGTCGCGACGTCACCAACGTCCGTGCGACAACTACGACGATTGTTTGGGTATGGAACACATCTCGTTCCTGGTAGCCGTTGTGATCATCACGGCGCTCGCCTTCGACTTCACCAACGGGTTCCACGACACCGCCAACGCGGCCGCCACCGCGATCGCGACCGGGGCCCTTCGTCCGAAGGTCGCGGTCACCATCGCGGCCCTGCTCAACTTCGCGGGCGCGTTCCTGTCCGTGAAGGTCGCCACCACCATCTCCGGCGGCATCGTCAACGAGAAGGCCGGCGTCCATCCCGAGATCATCTTCGCCGCACTGGCCGGCGCGATCCTCTGGAACCTGCTGACCTGGCTGCGCGGCCTGCCGTCCAGCTCCTCGCACGCCCTGTACGGCGGCCTGATCGGCGCCACGATCGTCGGCGTCGGCACGAGCGGCGTCAACTTCGACACCGTGGTCACCAAGATCCTCATCCCGGCCGTCGCGTCCCCCTTCGTCGCCGGACTGGCCTCCTGGGGCGCCACCAAGCTGGCCTACGCGATCACCCGCAAGGGCAACACCGCGACCACCGAGAAGGGCTTCAAGACCGGCCAGGTCTTCTCCTCCTCGCTGATCTCGCTCGCGCACGGCACCAACGACGCCCAGAAGACGATGGGCATCATCACCCTGACCCTGGTCTCGGTCGGCGCCCTACCGCACGGCGCGCTGCCCCCCACCTGGGTGATCGTCTCCGCCGGCGCGGCGATCGCGCTCGGCACCTACATGGGCGGCTGGCGGATCATCCGCTCGATGGGCAAGGGCCTGGCGGACATCCGCCCGCCGCAGGGCTTCGCCTCCGAGTCGGCCGCCGCGACCGTCATCCTGACCTCCTCGCACATGGGCTTCGGCCTCTCCACCACCCAGGTCTGCTCCGGCGGCATCATGGGCGCCGGCCTCGGCGGCCCGAAGGGCGAGCTGCGCTGGAGCCTGGTCCGCCGCATGGTCTACACCTGGGGCCTGACCCTGCCGGCCGCCGCGGTGGTCTCCGGCGGCGCCGCCCTGCTGGCCGAGCAGGGCAGCTGGGGCGTCGCCCTGGTCGGTGCCGTGCTGGTGGCCGGCGCGGCCGCGATGTGGGTGATCTCCCGCCGCCAGCCGGTCGGCGCGGACAACGTCAACGACGTCGACGTCACCCCGGTCGAGGTCGCACCGGCCGGTACCGCGAACGCCCCCACCCCCGCCTCGACCACCGTCGCGGCCTGAGCGCCACCGGCTGAGGAGCACTCACCATGCACATCAAGTGGAACGCCCTGGCCCAGACCGCCGGTCTCAGCTTCGGCATCACCGTCGCCGTGGTCGCCGTCTTCGCGCTCGGCATCCTGGCGCTGTCCCGCCGCGAGGCCGCGGTGAGCGCCGCCGGTACGGGCGAGGGCACCGCCGGGGCCGCGGGCGGCGGCCGGCTGGCCCTGGCCGGCGCGTACGTCTGCTTCGCCCTGTGCGGCGGGGTCGTCCTCTACGGGCTGTCCCTGATCGCCGGCCACTAGCCACCGCACGCGCCGCGCACGACGGAACGGGCCGGGGAGTGTCTCCACACTCCCCGGCCCGTTCGCGCATCCCTGCCCGCGGTCGGTCCCGCCGGCCGGTCAGCCCTCCTGGGTGGTCCTCAGCACGGTCTCCCGGATGAAGAGGACGGTGACGAAGGCCAGCGCCGCGAACGGGGCGGCCCACAGGAAGACGGTGCCGACGCCGTGGCCGAAGGCGTCCGTCACCAGCGGCACGATCGGGGCCGGCAGCTTGGCCAGGTCCGGGATGCCGCCGCCGGTCGCCGCGGGCGAGGCCGGGACGTGCGCCGCGGCCAGGTTCTCGGCCAGGTAGTGGCCGACCTTGTTGGTCATCAGCGCGCCGAGCGCGGAGACGCCCATCGCGCCGCCCATGGTGCGGAAGAAGGTGACCACCGAGCTGGCCGCGCCGAGCTCGTGCCGGGGCACCGTGTTCTGCACCGCGAGCACCAGGTTCTGGCTGGTCAGGCCGAGGCCGACGCCGGTGATCGCCATGTAGAGGGAGAGCAGCGCGTAGTTCGTGTCGGCCCGGGCGGTGCCCAGCAGGCCGAAGCCGATGGCGAGCAGCGCGGTGCCGGAGACCAGGTAGGCCTTCCACTTGCCGTACTTGGTGATCAGCCGGCCGGCCACCGCGGAGGAGACCGCCAGGCCGAGGATCATCGGCAGGGTCATCAGGCCGGCCATGGTCGGGGACTTGGCGCGGGCCAGCTGGAAGTACTGGCTGAGGAAGGTGGTCGCGCCGTACATCCCGACGCCGACCAGCACGCTGGCGATGGCGGCCAGGGTGACGGTGCGGTACTTGAAGAGGCTCGGCGGGATGATCGGCTCGGCGGCGCGGCGCTCGATCACGACGGCCAGGACGCCCAGCACCAGGCCGCCGCCGACCATGGCCGCGGTCTGCCAGGACAGCCAGGCGTAGTTCTTGCCGGCCAGGGTGATCCAGATCATCAGCAGGCTGACCGAGGCGGTGATGACCAGCGCGCCCAGGTAGTCGATCTTCGCCTTGCGCTTGACCAGCGGCAGCTTGAGGGTGCGCTGCACCACCAGGATCGCGACCAGCGCGAACGGGATGCCGACGTAGAAGCACCAGCGCCAGCCCAGCCAGGAGGTGTCCACGATGACGCCGCCGATCAGCGGCCCGCCGATGGTGGCGAGCGCGAAGACCGCGCCGAAGTAGCCGCTGTACCGGCCGCGCTCGCGCGGCGGGACCATCGCGGCCAGGCAGATCTGGCCGAGCGCCACGACACCGCCGGCGCCGACGCCCTGGAGCGCGCGGCAGGCGATCAGCTCGCCGGTGTTCTGCGAGAGGCCGGCCAGCGCCGAGGTGCCGATGTAGATCAGCAGGGCGATCTGGAGCAGCAGCTTCTTGCTGACGAGGTCGGAGAGCTTGCCCCAGATCGGGGTGGAGGCGGTGAGGGTGAGCAGGGCCGCGGTGATCACCCAGGTGTACGCGGACTGGCCGCCGTGCAGGTCGGCCAGGATGTGCGGCAGGGCGTTGGAGACGACGGTCGAGGAGAGCACGGCCACGAACAGGCCGAGCAGCAGGCCGGAGAGCGCCTCCATCACCTGCCGGTGCGTCATCTGGGGACTGTCGGCCGCGGCGGCGGTTCCGCTCGCGGCCTCGGTGGTCACGGTCATCTGGGTCCTTCGGCGGGCGGGCGGGATGCGCGGATCATGAAATTTCGTTGCCGTAAGCAACCATAAAACGAGATGGTTGAATAAGGCAACTTTCTTCAAGGGCAAGTAAAACCCGCAGCTACGGGCCCTGTCGCACCGTCGGGGACCGCCCGGTCAGTCGGCCGCCGACTCCCCCAGCACGTCGTTGAAGCGGTGCAGCAGCTCCGCGAAACGGGTCACGTCCTCCGGCGACCAGCCGCCCATCACCTCGCGCACCCGCCGCATCCGGACGCCCTGCGCGGCCAGGTAGCGCCGCCGCCCGTCCTCGGTGAGCGAGACCAGCGCGGCCCGGCGGTCCAGCGGGTCCGTCTCCCGGGCCACCAGGCCCAGCTCCTCCAGCGTCCGGACCTGCCGGCTCACCGTCGCCTTGCCGACCGAGAAGTGCGCGCCGACGTCGGTCACCCGCACCGGCCCGGCCTGCTCGATGTAGCCGAGCAGGCTGTACGCCATCCCCTCCAGCCCGGGGTGCACCCGCCGTGAGAGTTCCGCCACTCTGGCCCGGCCCCGTCGGAACATCAGCGCGACCTCGCGCTCCACCGCCACCAGGGATTCCTCGTCACTCACCGCGCCAGTATCGCGCAGCGACGCCGGCGGCGGCCCGGCGCGGCCGGTGCGACAAGCCAACTACTTCATGGTATGAAGTATCGGTTCTGGAAGTACCGTTTTTCCCCATTACACGAGGAGATGTGGATGGCAGCCCCGGGGCAGGGTTTCATCGCCGAACTGAAGAGCGCGGTCACCCCGCGCGCGGCACTGCTCGTGATCGGCGTGCTGCTGCTCCAGCTCGGCTTCATCACCTCCTACATCGGGGCACTGCACAAGCCCGCCCCGCAGAACCTCTCCATCGCGGTGGTCGCCCCGCCGCAGGTCGCCCCCAAGCTGGTCGGCGCGCTGGAGTCGGTGCCGAACGACGCCGTCCGCGCCAGCACCGCGCCGGACGCCGAGACGGCGACCCAGCTGATCAAGGACCAGAAGCTCTACGCCGCGCTGGTCGTGGACCCGACCTCCACCCAGGACACCCTGCTGGTCGGCAGCGCCCGCGGCACCTCCGCCGCCAAGGCCGCCGAGTCCATCACCACCGCGATCGACCAGACCCAGGGCCGTACGGTCAAGGTCCACGACGTGGTGCCGCTCGCCAAGGGCGACACCAACGGCCTCTCCGCCTTCTACCTGGTGATCGGCTGGTGCGTCGGCGGCTACCTGGTCGCCTCGATCCTGGGCATCAGCGCGGGCTCCAAGCCGGCCAACACCCACCGCCTGCTGATCCGCCTCGGCGTCCTCGCGGTGTACTCGGTCGGCGCCGGCGTCCTCGGCACGGTGATCGCCGGGCCGGTGCTGGACGCCCTGCCGGGCTCGGTCCTCGGGCTGAGCGCCATCGGCGCCCTGGTGGTGTTCACGGTCGGCGCGTTCACCATGGCGCTGCAGTGCCTGTTCGACATCCTCGGGATCGGCGTCGCGGTGCTGATCTTCGTGGTGCTCGGCAACCCGAGCGCGGGCGGGGTCTACCCGGCGCCGATGACGCCGCCGTTCTGGCGGGCGATCGGCTCCTGGATCCCGAACGGCGCCGGTACCACCGCCACCAAGTCGGTCGCCTACTTCGGCTCCACCAACCTGGGGCTGCCGATCCTGGTCATGGTGGTCTGGGCGCTGATCGGCATCGGCGTCGCCCTGCTGGCCGTGCTGCGCGGCCCGCGCTCCGGCGGCCGCGAACTGGCCGCCACCGAGAGCTGAGCCCCGCACTCCTCCCGATCGTCACCGAGCCCCCGGCCGCCACGGCCGGGGGCTCGGGCGCGTTCGCCGCCGGGGCCCGCCGCTACCCGACCGGGCCCGGGTCGGCCACGACGGCCCGGACGACCCGCACCGCCGCGCCCAGCAGCGGGCCCCGGCGGCCCAGCCGGGAGACCGTCAGCCGCTCCTCCGACCAGGGCCGCACCGTCACCCGGGCGGCCAGCTCGGCCCGCATCGCGGGCAGCAGCCAGGGCGCCAGCCGGGCGTAGCCGCCGCCCAGCACCACCTCGGCCGGGTCCAGCAGGTTGACCGCGCCGGCGGCCGCGGTGCCGAGCGCGGTACCGGCCCCGGCCAGCGCCGCGAGGGCGGCCGGGTCCCCGGCCCCGGCGCGGTCGGCGAGCAGGGCCACCCAGTCGCCGCGGGCCCCGGTCAGGCCGGCCGCCCGCAGCACCGCCGCCTCGCCCGCGTACTGCTCCAGGCAGCCGTGCGCCCCGCAGGCACAGCGGGGCCCGCCGGGGTGGACCGGCACGTGGCCGAACTCCCCGGCGAAGCCGCCCGCCCCGCGCAGCAGCCGGCCGCCGACCACGATCGCCGCGCCGACCCCGGCCTCGGCGGAGACGTACAGGAAGTCCTCCGGGCCCTCGCCCAGCCAGCGCTCGGCCAGTCCGCCGAGGTTGGCCTCGTTGTCCGCCTCGATCGGCAGGTCGGCCAGTCCGCCCCCGGCCGCCCGCAGCGCGGGGCGCAGGGCGGCGGCCAGCGGGACGTCCTGCCAGCCCAGGTTGGCGGCCCGCTGGAGCATCCCGCCGGAGCCGCCGACCAGCCCGGGCACGGCCAGGGTGAGGGCGGCCGGGCGCAGCCCCGACTCGGCGACGGCCTCGTCCAGCAGGTGGGCGAGGTCGGCCATCACGGCGGCGGGCTCGCGGCCGTGGTTGGAGACCTCCCGGCGCCGCCAGGCGCGGACCTCCCCGCGCAGGTCGACCACGCAGGCGCCCAGGTGCCGCACGCCGATCTCGGCGCCGAGGCCGCCGGGCCCGGCCGGGTTGAGGCCGAGGGCGGTGCCGGGGCGGCCGACCTTGCCGCTGGGCGCGGCGGGGCCCTCCTCGACCACCAGGCCGGCGGCGATCAGCTGTTCGGCCAGCGAGGAGACGGCGGCCCTGGTCAGCCCCGTCCCGGCGGCCACCTCGGCGCGCGAGCGCGGCCCGCTCGCGATCGTCCCGAGCACCAGGGCCAGGTTGGCCCGGCGCATCCCCTGCTGGCTGGCGGGCCCGGTCCGGGCGGGGTCGGACTCGTGCACAAGGCTCACCTCGCCCCTTTTGCGTCCTTACGGCACATCCCGTGGCATCTCGGGTGCAGCGTAGCCGGGTTCCGGGGGCACCGTCGTCGGCACCGGGACGGGCTCGGCCGGGGCCGTCCCGGCGGGCGGGAAGACCCACCGCCGGATCGCCCAGTAGCGGAACAGCATCGCCACGAAGGTGCCGACGACCATCCCGCTGAGGTAGTCCGCGACCTCCTGCCGGAGCGGGTCGACGTACGGCTCGCGCAGGTCCAGGAGGTACCGGGAGACCGCCAGCGGGACGTCGTTGACGGCGATCGCCACCGCGCTGACCAGGACGAACACCAGCACCTCGCGCCGCCGGCCGTCGGCCCGCAGGGCCCGGAAGGCCCAGCGGCGGTTCAGCACGTACGAGACGACGGTGCCGATCACCGTCGCGACGGTCAGCGCGACCACCGGCTTGTGCTCCAGCACGGTGAACTTGAGCTCGAAGTCGATCACCGTGGTGAGCGCGAAGCAGCCGCTCCCGACCAGCAGGAACTTCACCAGCCGGCGGTGCCGCACCAGGAACGGGCGCAGCCGCTCGGGCACCCGGGCCAGGGCCCGCTGCGTGGGGGACGGCATCTCCGCAGTCTCGCACGCGGAGGTGCCGTCGGCCCCGCAGACCGCCGCGGCCCCGCGGAGCGCCGACGGGCCGCCCGGACCGCCGCTGGGGCGGCCCGGGCGGCGGCCGGAGCGGCGGCCCGGGGCGAGCCGGTCAGGCGGCGACCAGCACCGCGGCCCCGGCCGGCTCCAGCGCCAGCTCCAGCACCTCCCGGACGTCCGCCACCGGGTGGACGGTGAGCCGCTCCAGCACCTCGGCCGGGACGTCGTCCAGGTCGGCCTCGTTGCGCCTGGGGATGATCACCGTGGTGACCCCGGCCCGGTCGGCGGCGAGCAGCTTCTGCTTCACCCCGCCGATCGGCAGCACCCGCCCGGTCAGCGACACCTCGCCGGTCATCGCCACGTCGGTGCGCACCTTGCGCCCGGAGAGCAGCGAGGCCAGCGCCGTGGTCATGGTGATGCCGGCGCTCGGCCCGTCCTTGGGGATGGCCCCGGCCGGGATGTGCAGGTGCACGCCGCGGTCGCGCAGCGAGGTGACCGGCAGCTCCAGCTCGGCGCCGCGCGAGCGCAGGTAGGAGAGCGCGATGTGCGCGGACTCCTTCATGACGTCGCCCAGCTGCCCGGTGAGGGTCAGCCCGGTGCCGCCGGTCTCGGCGTCGGCCAGCGAGGCCTCGATGTAGAGGACGTCGCCGCCGGCGCCGGTCACCGCGAGGCCGGTGGCCACGCCGGGGACGGCGGTACGGCGCTCGGCCGGCTCCTGGGCGGACTCCGGCACGTGGTGCGGCCGGCCGATCAGGGCCCGCAGGTCCTCGGCGCCGACCGCGGCGGGCAGCTCGCGCTCGCCCAGCTCGGCCTGTGCGGCGATCTTGCGCAGCACCCGGGCGATCGAGCGCTCCAGGGTGCGGACGCCCGCCTCCCGGGTGTACTCCCCGGCGAGCCTGCGCAGCGCCGGCTCGTCCACGGTGACCTGCCCGCCGCCCAGACCGGCCTTCTCCAGCTGGCGCGGGAGCAGGTGGTCGCGGGCGATGACGACCTTCTCGTCCTCGGTGTAGCCGTCCAGCCGGACCAGCTCCATCCGGTCGAGCAGCGGCCCGGGGATGGACTCCAGCACGTTGGCGGTGGCGAGGAAGACGACGTCGGAGAGGTCGAGCTCGACCTCCAGGTAGTGGTCCCGGAAGGTGTGGTTCTGCGCCGGGTCCAGCACCTCCAGCAGGGCGGCGGCCGGGTCGCCCCGGTAGTCGGAGCCGACCTTGTCGATCTCGTCGAGCAGGACGACCGGGTTCATCGAGCCGGCCTCCTTGATCGCCCGCACCAGCCGGCCGGGCAGCGCGCCGACGTAGGTGCGCCGGTGGCCGCGGATCTCCGCCTCGTCCCGGACGCCGCCGAGCGCGACCCGGACGAACTTCCGGCCCATGGCGCGGGCCACCGATTCTCCGAGCGAGGTCTTTCCCGTTCCGGGCGGCCCGACCAGGGCCAGCACCGCTCCCCCGCGGCGGCCGCCGATCAGCCCGAGGCCCTGGTCGGCCCGGCGCTTGCGGACGGCCAGGTACTCGACGATCCGCTCCTTCACGTCGGCCAGGCCGGCGTGGTCGGCGTCCAGCACCGCGCGGGCGCCGGCGATGTCGTACGCGTCCTCGGTGCGCTCGTTCCAGGGCAGCTCCAGGACGGTGTCCAGCCAGCTGCGGATCCAGGAGCCCTCGGGCGACTGGTCGGAGGAGCGCTCCAGCTTGTCGACCTCCTTGAGCGCGGCCTCGCGGACCTTCTCCGGCAGGTCGGCGGCCTCGACCCGGGCGCGGTAGTCGCCCTCCTCGTCGGCCGGGTCGCCGTTCAGCTCGGCCAGCTCCTTGCGGACGGCCTCCAGCTGGCGGCGGAGCAGGAACTCCTTCTGCTGCTTGGCCACGCCCTCCTCGACGTCCTTGCGGATGGTGTCGTTGACCTCCTCCTCGGCGAGGTGGTCGCGCAGCAGGGCGAGCGCGTACTCCAGGCGGGCGACCTGGTCGGCCTCCAGCAGCACCTTGAGCTTCTGCTCGGCGGTGGCGAAGGGCGCGTAGCCGATGTTGTCGGCGAGCTCGCCGACGCCCTCGATCTGCGCCACCCGGTCGACGATCTGCCAGGCGCCGCGCCTGCGCAGCCACTGGGTGGACAGCGCCTTGTACTCCTTGACCAGCTCGGCGGCCCGGCCGGCCACCGGGGTGCCCACCGAGGACTCCGTGAACGGCGTGGTCTCCACCCAGAGGGCGGCGCCGGGGCCGGTGGTGCCGACCCCGATCCGGACCCGGCGCACGGCGCGCACCAGCGCGGCCGGCTCCCCGTCGGCCAGCCGGCCGACCTGCTCCACGGTGGCCAGCGTGCCGGCCGCCGCGTACGAGCCGTCCACCCGCGGGACCAGCAGGACCTGCGGCTTGCCGGCGCCGGTGGCGGCGGCCCGGGCGGCCTCGACGGCGGCGCGCACCTCGGTGTCCTTCAGGTCCAGCGGGACGACCATGCCCGGCAGGACGACCTCGTCGTCGAGCGGCAGCACGGGCAGGGTGAGCGGTGTGGACGTCGATGCCATGATCTCTCCCCAGTCAGTGAACTTGAGTCGACCTGACTAAGGCTTCACGGGCGCCGGATGTTCCCGGCCCCCTGTTCGCCGTGAGCGAACAGGAATCGGCGGGGAAAGCGCGGCACCCGACTTCGTCAAAAGAGCACCGGACACGCCTCGAAAAGTCCCGACGGGGAGCCCCGCGAGTCCAGGGAGGTCCGACCGGGCGACGGCGTCAGCGCGCCGCACGCACCCGCGCGGGCGCACCGCCCGCGGCCGCCGCGGCGGCCGGGCGCGGCCGGGGCGGGCGCCGCTCGGCCCGGCGCAGCCAGCGCCACAGCGCGACCCCGGTCAGCACCGCGGCCGGGTGCCCCACCCCGGTGATCACGTCCTTGTCGGTGGCGATCTGCTCGGCGATCATCAGCCCGGCGCCGCCCAGCGCGAGCAGCCGCCCGCGCCAGGAGAGCAGCCCGGCCACCGCGCCCAGGCAGGCGAGCACGCCGTAGCTGACCCCGATGTCCAGGTAGTCCATCGCCTCGGGCGCCATCCGCCCGGTCTCCACCGCGGTGATCACCACGCCCTGGGAGAGCAGTGTCGCCGCGACATGCCCGGCCGCGAACACCGCCGCGGCCCGGGCCGGGCCGACCCTGCGCTCCAGCGGGGCGAGGGTGAGGGCGAATCCCCACAGGTACGGCATCCACACCTCGCCGGCCACCCAGAACCCGCTCAGCACAAGGGCGCGCAAAGGATGCTGGAGCAGGTTGTGGCCGTCCGAACTGGAGGCCTCCTGCAGACGCTGGACGAGTTCCGGATCGGCGAGCCGGGCGAAGGTCGTGGTGGCTCCCACGACGGCGAGGTACCCGAGCGTGAAGGGCGTTCTCCGGGGCGTCGGCACCCGTTCCAGCAGCCATTCCAGGACGCCGGTGCGCAGCCCGAGGCGGAGCATTCCGTACGGCGCCCCCGCACTCCCGTACCCGTCGGCACCCCGCCCGAGTCCCGCCATGCCGCCTCCGCTCCACGCCGCAGCCACCGGCTCCCCGCCGGATGCCCAACGTACCGGCGCGCGCCGCGGATTCCGCCCGGCCGGGCGCTCACGTGGCCACGGTACGTCGAGGTTCTGAGAGGCACCTGAAAGAAGCCCGTGAAGACCGTCGCCGTAGCGGACCGCCGGATTCCCGACATTGGTCCAGACCTTCTCCCCATAAACGGGGCACCAGGGCCTCTGACCGGCGACTTGGCGTCAACTGCACTGCATACGTACCGTTACGCAGAGAAAATTCGACGGGTAAGGTATCGGCCCGTGCCCACTCGTGCAGTGGGTCCGAGGGCGGCCCGACAGCCGGCCCACGGGCCGGAAACGTCCGGTCCACCTGCCGGGAAGCATCCGCTGTCCGTACGCTGCGAAGTGCGCGGGAGAAGTGGGCGGCCGACCATCCGTCCTCGGCTCCCGATCGCGCGACGGGACGGCGGACCCGGCACAGTCCACGACGGAACAAGACTACGAGCGGAGCCCCGCCATCCCCACAGGTGGCCGGCCCGCAGCCCTGGGGGCGGTGGCGTGACCGTGACAGAGATTCAGCAGGACAACCACAACGCCGGCGGCACTGTGAGCAGCCAGCGCAGAGTCCTGGTGGTGGAGGACGAGCCCACGATCGCCGAGTCGATCGCCGCCCGGCTGGGCGCCGAGGGCTTCAAGGTCGCCGTGGCCCACGACGGCCCCGGCGCGGTCGACGGCTTCCACACCTGGCAGCCGGACCTGGTGGTCCTCGACATCATGCTGCCCGGCTTCGACGGCCTGGAGGTGTGCCGCCGGATCCAGGCCCAGCGCCCGGTGCCGGTGCTGATGCTGACCGCCCGCGACGACGAGACGGACCTGCTGGTCGGCCTCGGCGTCGGCGCGGACGACTACATGACCAAGCCGTTCTCGATGCGCGAACTGGCCGCCCGCGTCAACGTCCTGCTGCGCCGCGTCGAGCGCGCCCAGCAGGCCGCCCGCACGCCCGCGCTGGGCAGCCTGCGGTTCGGCGAGCTGGAGATCGACCACGTGCAGCGCCGGGTCCGGCTGGCCTCGGGCGACGTCCACCTGACGCCGACCGAGTTCGACCTGCTCGCCTGCCTGGCCGCCCAGCCGCGCGCCGTGCTCACCCGCGAGCAGCTGCTGGCCGAGGTCTGGGACTGGACCGACGCCTCCGGCACCCGCACGGTGGACAGCCACGTCAAGGCGCTGCGCCGGAAGATCGGCGCCAGCTGGATCCGCACCGTCCACGGTGTCGGATACGCGCTGGAGGCCCCGCTCTCCTAGGGCCTCCCAGGGCGACGGGCCACCGGGGGGCCCGCAGCCCGGACGACGCCGTGCCACCACGCGGGCCGACACCGCGGGGACCACAAGGAACCGATGACCTTTCCACAGCAACGCAACGGGGAATCCGCCGACACGCGGCCGCAGAACCTGGCCGCCCGTGCCGCCCGCCGGGTCTGGGCCGACATCCGGCCGCTCGACCCGGTCCGCTCGATCAAGGGCAAGCTCACCCTGCTCGTGATCGTCTCCGTGTGCCTGGCCACCGGGATGGTGGTCGTGGCGATCCGGTCCGAGACCCAGATCCGGATCATCATGGTCTTCTCCATGATCGCCTCACTGCTCTTCATGCAGTTCCTCGCGCACGGGCTGACCGCCCCCCTGCGCGAGATGACGGCCGCCGCCCGCGCGATGGCCTCCGGCGACTACAGCCGCCGGGTCGAGGTGAACTCGCGCGACGAGATCGGCGAGCTGGCGGCCGCCTTCAACGCCATGGCCGCCGACCTCCAGGCCGCCGACCGGCACCGCCGCGAGCTGGTCGCCAACGTCTCGCACGAACTGCGGACGCCGATCGCCGCGCTGCGCGCCGTCCTGGAGAACGTGGTGGACGGCGTCGTCCAGCCCAATCCGGCCACCCTGGGGGCGGCCCTGGAGCAGACCGAGCGGCTCGGCCGCCTGGTCACCCACCTGCTCGACCTCTCCAAGATCGACGACGGCGTGGTCGCCCTGGACGCCCGCCCCTTCGAGGTGCGCGAGTTCCTGGACGGCGTGCTGCGCGGGGTCACCGTGGACGGCGCGACGGCCGGCGGCGCCTTCTCCCGGCGCGGGGACGTCCGGCTGGCCCTGGAGGTCAGCCCGACCGGCCTGACCGGCGTGGCGGACCCGGAACGGCTCCACCAGGTGGTCGCCAACCTGGTCGACAACGCCTGCAAGCACTCCCCGCCCGGCGGCACCGTGACGGTGCGGGCGAGGCCGGAGGGCGAGGAGGGCGGCCTGCTGCTGGAGGTCGAGGACGAGGGCCCCGGCATCCCGCCGGCCGACCGCTCCCGGGTCTTCGAGCGGTTCAGCCGCAGCGGCACCGCGACCGCCGCCGGACCGGGCTCGGACGGCGGCACCGGACTGGGCCTGGCCATCGCCCGCTGGGCGGTGGACCTGCACGGCGGACGGATCGCGGTGGCCGAGTCCCCGCGCGGCTGCCGGATCGAGGTCCGGCTGCCCGCACGGCGTCAGAGCGACGGTCGGGACATTTGTCACAGATCCGACACAGCGGTCTACGAAGATCGTTAGAGGATTTGGCCGGGTTTTTGTCCGCTTTGGCCCCGGTATGCCCCCTGTTCGGCGCTGATCGGTTCCCCTCAGATACGGCTTTCTAACGCACTTTTTCAGCCAAAGTGCAGGTCAGCACTGTGATCTGGGCGACGCCTGGGCCCCGGGGACTGCGCGATCACTGGTCAGGGGCGTAGCCTTAATCCCCGCTGTCCAAACATCCCAAAAGGAAGCGGAAGAGGGCGGTTGCCGCCGTGTCGCCACAGTCCCCTGAAACCCCCAACAGCTCGGCAAGCTCCACTGGCTTCGGCCCCAATGAGTGGCTCGTCGACGAGATCTACCAGCAGTACCTCCAGGACCCGAACTCGGTCGACCGAGCCTGGTGGGACTTTTTCGCCGACTACAAGCCCGGTACCGAGGTGACCCCAGTGACCCAGGCCGCGACCCAGGCCGGCCCCGCGCCGACCCCTGCCGCTGCCCCCGCGCCCGCCGTCGCAGCCGCTGCTCCGGCCGCGCCCGCCGCCGCTCCGGCCGCTCCGGCGTCGGCCGCCCCGGCTCCGGCTCCGGCCGCCGCCCCGGCTCCGCTCGCCGCCGCGCCCGCCGCGCCCCCGGCCCCCAAGGCCGCCGCCCCGGCGCCGGCCGAGCCCGCTGCCGCCGCCGGCCCCGAGCTGATCCAGCTCCGCGGCCCGGCCAAGGCCGTCGCCACCAACATGGACGCCTCGCTGGAGGTGCCGACCGCGACCTCGGTCCGCGCCGTGCCGGCGAAGCTGTTGATCGACAACCGCATCGTCATCAACAACCACCTGCAGCGCGCCCGCGGCGGCAAGGTCTCCTTCACCCACCTGATCGGCTACGCCCTGGTCCAGGCCATCAAGGCCGCCCCGGGCATGAACTACAGCTACAAGGTGGAGAACGGCAAGGCCTTCCTGGTCAAGCCGGAGCACGTCAACCTCGGCCTGGCCATCGACCTGGTCAAGCCGAACGGCGACCGCCAGCTGGTCGTCGCGGCCATCAAGAAGGCCGAGACGCTCGACTTCTTCGGCTTCTGGCAGGCCTACGAGGACATCGTCCGCCGGGCCCGCGCCAACAAGCTGACCATGGACGACTTCACCGGCGTCACGGTCTCGCTGACCAACCCCGGCGGCATCGGCACCGTGCACTCCGTGCCGCGCCTGATGCAGAACCAGGGCACCATCGTCGGCGTCGGCGCCATGGAGTACCCGGCCGAGTTCCAGGGCTCCGCCCCGGAGACCCTGTCCCGGCTGGGCGTCTCCAAGATCATGACGCTGACCTCGACCTACGACCACCGCGTCATCCAGGGCGCGGCGTCCGGCGAGTTCCTGCGCGAGATCCACCGCCTGCTGCTCGGCGAAAAGGGCTTCTACGACGAGATCTTCGAGTCGCTGCGGATCCCGTACGAGCCGGTCCGCTGGGCCACCGACGTCGCCACCACCCACGACGACGAGGTCAACAAGACCGCGCGCGTCATGGAGCTGATCCACTCCTACCGGGTCCGCGGCCACCTCATGGCCGACACCGACCCGCTGGAGTACAAGCAGCGCAAGCACCCCGACCTGGACGTCACCACCCACGGCCTCACCCTGTGGGACCTGGAGCGCGAGTTCGCGGTCGGCGGCTTCGGCGGCCAGAAGATGATGAAGCTCCGCGACATCCTCGGCCTGCTGCGCAACACGTACTGCCGCACCGTCGGCATCGAGTACATGCACATCCAGGACCCGAAGCAGCGCAAGTGGCTGCAGGAGCGCCTGGAGAAGCCGTACGCGAAGCCCGAGCGCGAGGAGCAGCTGCGGATCCTCCGCCGCCTGAACTCGGCCGAGGCCTTCGAGACCTTCCTGCAGACCAAGTACGTCGGCCAGAAGCGCTTCTCGCTGGAGGGCGGTGAGTCGCTGATCGCGCTGCTGGACGCGACCATCGACTCCGCCGCCGAGCACCGCCTCGACGAGGCCGTCATCGGCATGGCCCACCGCGGCCGCCTGAACGTGCTGGCCAACATCGTCGGCAAGCCGTACGGCAAGATCTTCGGCGAGTTCGAGGGCAACCTCGACCCGAAGTCGATGCACGGCTCCGGCGACGTCAAGTACCACCTGGGCTCCGAGGGCACCTTCACCGGCCTGGACGGCGAGACCATCAAGGTCTCGCTCGCCGCGAACCCCTCCCACCTGGAGACGGTCGACCCGGTCGTCGAGGGCATCGCCCGCGCCAAGCAGGACATCCTGGACCAGGGCGGCACCACCTTCCCGGTGCTGCCGATCCAGGTCCACGGCGACGCGGCCTTCGCCGGCCAGGGCGTCGTCGCGGAGACCCTGAACATGTCGCAGCTGCGCGGCTACCGCACCGGCGGCACCGTGCACGTCGTGGTGAACAACCAGGTCGGCTTCACCGCCGCCCCGGCGTCCTCGCGCTCCTCGATGTACTGCACCGACGTGGCCCGCATGATCGAGGCCCCGATCTTCCACGTGAACGGCGACGACCCGGAGGCCGTGGTCCGCGTCGCGCGGCTCGCCTTCGAGTTCCGCCAGGCGTTCCACAAGGACGTGGTGATCGACCTCATCTGCTACCGCCGCCGCGGTCACAACGAGGCCGACAACCCGTCGTTCACCCAGCCGCTGATGTACGACCTGATCGACAAGAAGCGCTCGGTGCGCAAGCTGTACACCGAGGGCCTGATCGGTCGCGGCGACATCACCATGGAAGAGGCGGAGCAGGCGCTCCAGGACTTCCAGGGCCAGCTGGAGAAGGTCTTCGCCGAGGTCCGCGACGCGGCCCAGGCGCCGGCCGACGCCACCGCCGGCAAGCCGCAGGCCGACTTCCCGGTCTCCATCCAGACCGGCATCTCCCAGGAGATGGTCAAGCGGATCGCCGCCTCGCAGGTCAACCACCCGGACTGGCTGACCGTCCACCCGCGCCTGCTGCCGCAGCTGCAGCGCCGCGCCGCCTCGGTCGAGGACAACACCATCGACTGGGCGATGGGCGAGACCCTCGCCATCGGCTCGCTGCTGATGGAGGGCCACCCGGTCCGCCTGGCCGGCCAGGACAGCCGCCGCGGCACCTTCGGCCAGCGGCACGCCGTCCTGATCGACCGCAAGACCGGCGAGGACTACACCCCGCTGCAGTACCTCACCGAGGACCAGGCCCGCTACACCGTCTACGACAGCCTGCTGTCGGAGTACGCGGCCATGGGCTTCGAGTACGGCTACTCGCTGACCCGCCCGAACGCGCTGGTCATGTGGGAGGCGCAGTTCGGCGACTTCGTCAACGGCGCGCAGACCATGGTGGACGAGTACATCGCCTCCGCCGAGCAGAAGTGGGGCCAGCACTCCGGCGTCACCCTGCTGCTGCCGCACGGCTACGAGGGCCAGGGACCGGACCACTCGTCCGCCCGTCCGGAGCGTTTCCTGCAGATGTGCGCGCAGGACAACATGACGGTCGCGATGCCGACCCTGCCGTCGAACTACTTCCACCTGCTGCGCTGGCAGGCGCACAACCCGCACCACAAGCCGCTGGTCGTCTTCACCCCGAAGTCGATGCTGCGTCTGAAGGCCGCGGCGAGTGCGGCGGAGGAGTTCCTGTCCGGCTCGTTCCGCCCGGTCATCGGCGACTCCACCGTCGACCCGGCGCAGGTCCGCAAGGTGGTCATCACCGCCGGCAAGTTCTACTACGACCTGGCGGCGGCCCGCGCCGAGCGCGGCGTCACCGACACCGCGATCGTCCGGGTCGAGCGGCTCTACCCGCTGCCGGTGGCCGAGCTCCAGGAGGAGCTGGCCCGCTACGGCGACAACGTCCAGTTCGTCTGGGCGCAGGAGGAGCCGGCCAACCAGGGTGCCTGGCCGTTCATCGCGATGAACCTGGTCGACCACCTCCAGGTCGTCATCGGCCGCACCGGCGGCGACGCCCGTCTGCGCCGCGTCGCCCGTACCGCCGCCTCGTCCCCGGCGGTCGGCTCGGCCAAGCGGCACGCCGCCGAGCAGCAGGCACTGGTCGAGGAGGTCTTCGCGCTCTGACGAGCCGAAGCCCGACGCTCTCCACACCCGCGGCCCCGTCCTCCCCACCGGGAGGGCGGGGCCGCGGGCGTTCGCCGGGCCACCACCGGTACGACGGCCGACCGGCCCGGACTATCCTGACCAGGTCAATCCCCACCGGACCGGAGCGAACCGTGTACTTCACCGACCGAGGCATCGAGGAGCTGGAGAACCGGCGCGGCGAGGAGGAGGTCACCCTGGGGTGGCTGGCCGAGCAGCTGCGCACCTTCGTCGACCTCAACCCGGACTTCGAGGTCCCGGTCGAGCGGCTGGCCACCTGGCTGGCGCGGCTCGACGACGAGGACGACGAGTGACCCGGTGACGGCCGCCGTGAGGCCCGGGAGGCAACCGCCTCCCGGGCCTCGCGCGTGTCCGGGCGCGGAAGGGCGCGGAAGGGCGCGGAGGGATGCGGAGGGATGCGAAACCCCGGGGGGCCTCGTAGGGGAGGACTCGGGGACGGGTCGGGGACGGATCGGGGTCGGGTTCGGGGGTCGGGGCGCTTGACTCTGCCAGCACGCGATATATCGTCTTTAGAAGAGAACGCGATACATCGCGATCGACAACGGGAGGCGACGGACATGAGCCAGTGGACGGTCGAGGGCACCGAGAGGATCACCTTCGACGAGCCGGTGCGCGCGCTGCACGTGCGGACCATCGAGGGCACGGTGAACGTGGTGGCGGCCGACGGCCCGACCCGCCTGGAGGTCACCGAGCTGGCCGGCGAGCCCCTGCACGTGACCCTGGTGGACGGCGTCCTGACGGTCACCTACAAGGACATCCACAGCTGGGGCGAGTTCGGCGACCGGCTCAAGTCGGTCGGCTCGGTGAAGGACCTCTTCGGCTCCTTCAAGCGCAAGCGGATCGCCGCCGTGACGGTGACCGTCCCGACCGAGGTCGAGGTCAAGGTCGGCACCGTGTCGGCCGACACCACCGTCAGCGGCGTCAGCGGGCACGTCTCGGTGCAGAGCGCCAACGGCGACACCACCCTCGCCGGGGTCACCGGCCAGATCGAGGCCGGCACCGTCACCGGTGACGTGGACGCCCACGCGGTCGGCGGCCGGCTCAAGGTCAACACCGTCTCCGGGCAGCTCACTGTGATCGCCGGCACCGCCGACCGGGTCCAGGCCAACACCGTCACCGGCGCCGTCACCCTGGACCTCGACGTGGCCGGCGAGACCGACGTCAAGGTCAACACCGTCAGCGGCGCCGTCGTGATCCGGATCCCCTCGCTGGCCGACGCCACCGTCGAGGCCGGCTCCACCAGCGGCGACGTCTCCAGCACCTTCGAGGAGCTCCAGATGAGCAGCACCTGGGGCGCCAAGAAGATCTCCGGCCGCCTCGGCGAGGGCCGCGGCAGCCTCCACGTCACCACCGTCTCCGGCGCGGTCACCGTGCTGCGCCGCCCCGAGGCGGAGGAGGACGGCCCGGTCGTGGTCAAGGAGCTCCCGGCCGGCCCGGGCACCCCGAACCTCACCAAGGAGGCCTGAGATGACCCCTGTGTTCGGCCACGGCCGGCTCCGCCTCTACCTGCTGAAGCTGCTGGACGAGGCCCCGCGCCACGGCTACGAGGTGATCCGGCTCCTGGAGGAGCGGTTCCAGGGCCTGTACGCCCCCTCGGCCGGGACGGTCTACCCGCGGCTGGCCAAGCTGGAGCAGGAGGGCCTGGTCGCCCACAGCACCGAGGGCGGCCGCAAGGTGTACCGGCTGACCGACGCCGGGCGCGCCGAACTCGAAGCCCGACAGGTCGAGTTGGACGAGCTGGAGGTGGAGATCCGGGACTCCGTGGCGCAGCTCGCCGGGGCGATCCGCGAGGACGTCCGGGACAGCGCCAAGGACCTGCGCGAGGAGCTGTGGAACGCCGCCCGGCAGGCGCCCGGGCCGGAGCGCACCGAGCCCGGCGACCCGTGGGCCGGGCCCTGGGGCGACAACGAGTCCTGGCAGCGCGCCAAGGAGGAGTTCGCCCAGTTCAAGCAGCAGGCCAAGGAGCAGGCCAAGCGCGCCCGGGAGCAGGAGAAGGCCGCCAAGGCCAAGGCGAAGGCCGCCGAGGCGGAGGCCCGACGGCTGCGCGAGCAGGCCAAGGCCTCGCGCACCGCGGCCCAGCAGGAGGCGCTGCGGATCAAGCGCCGGGTCGAGCAGCAGGTGCGCGAGCACGCCGCGAAGGGCGACTGGCCGACCGGGCTGGCCGAGGGCCTGTCCGAGCTGACCAAGGGCCTGGCCGGCCTGGCGGACGCGGCCCGCTGGGGCCACGGCGCGGAGGAGCCGCCCGCCGAGCCCGCCGAGCGGGTCACCGTGACCAGGATCGACCTGGACAAGGACGGCTCCGACACCCCGGCCGACCTGCCGCCGTGGGCCGCCACCGACCCGGCCGGGGACCCGGCCCGCGAGCTGGAGCGGCTGCTCGACCGCTTCCGCGACCAGGTCCGCGACGCGGCCCGGGACGGCGGGGTGAACGCGGACACGCTGGCCGAGGCCCGTACGGTGCTGGGCGCCGCGGGCGAGCGGCTGAAGCGGCTGCTCGGCTGAGCCCGGAACGGCTCCTGCGGCCCGGTGCCCCCGTCACGGGAGGCACCGGGCCGCCGCACGCCCGCGGGCAGGCGTCAGGGGGTGGGGCTCCGTCAGGAGCGGGGTGCCGTCAGGGAGTGAGGACGATCTTCCCGAAGACGTCGCCCTCGGCGAGCCGGGCGAAGCCGTCCCGGGCCTCGGCCAGCGGCAGCACCGAGTCGATCACCGGCCGGACGCCGGTGTTGGCGCAGAACGCGAGCAGCCCGGCCAGCTCCTCCTTGGTGCCCATGGTCGAGCCGACCACCCTGAGCTCCAGGAAGAAGATCCGGTTCAGCTCGACGGAGCTCGGGTTGGTGCCGGAGGTGGCCCCCGAGATGACGATGGTGCCGCCCGGGCGCAGCGACTTCACCGAGTGCGACCAGGTCGCGGCGCCGACCGTCTCCAGCACCGCGTCCACCCGCTCGGGCAGCCGGGCGCCGCTCTCGAAGGCCGCGTCGGCGCCGAGCTCCACCGCCCGGGCGCGCTTGGCCTCGTCCCGACCGGTGACCCAGACCCGCAGGCCGGCCGCCTTGCCGAGGACGATCAGCGCGGTCGCCACGCCGCCGCCCGCCCCCTGCACCAGGACGGTGTCCCCGGGCTTGACCCCGGCGTTGGTGAACAGCATCCGGTAGGCCGTCAGCCAGGCGGTGGGCAGGCAGGCGGCCTGCTCGAAGCTCAGCCCGGCGGGCTTGGGCAGCAGGTTCCAGGTGGGCACCGCGACCCGCTGGGCGAAGGTGCCCTGGTAGCGCTCGGTCAGGATGGACCGCGGCTCGTCCGGGCCGACCCCGTGGCCGCTCTGGCCGATCACCGAGTGCAGGACCACCTCGTTGCCGTGCTCGTCGACGCCGGCGGCGTCGCAGCCGAGGATCATCGGCAGCCGCTCGGCGGACAGGCCGACCCCGCGCAGCGACCACAGGTCGTGGTGGTTGAGGCTGGCGGCCCGGACGGTGACCACGCTCCACCCGGGGCGGGCCTGCGGCTCGGGGAGGTCGCCCAGCTCCAGCCCGCTCAGCGGGTCGGCGGCGTCGGTACGTGCGGCGTAGGCAGCGAACATGCCCCGGACGATAGCCGCGACGGCCGGGGCCGGGAACCACGCGGAGGTGTGACGCGTGTCCCGGCTGCTGCTCCCCCGCTCGCCTCCGGGCGCTCGGGGGGACGCGGGGGAGCGGCCGCCGTGGCGGGCGCGCTCCCCCGATCACCTCGTCAGATCCGGGCGACGCCCTCCGCCCGGGCGGCCTCGGCGACGGCCTTGGTGACCGCCGGCGCGACCCGCTCGTCGAACGGCGAGGGGATGACCTTCTGCGGCGTCAGCTCGTCGGCCACGACGCCGGCCAGCGCCTTGGCGGCGGCCAGCTTCATGCCCTCGGTGATCCGGGAGGCGCGGACCTGGAGGGCGCCCGCGAAGATGCCCGGGAAGGCCAGCACGTTGTTGATCTGGTTCGGGAAGTCGCTGCGGCCGGTGGCCACCACGGCCGCGTACTTGTGGGCGACCTCGGGGTGGATCTCCGGGTTGGGGTTGGCCATCGCGAAGACGAACGCGCCCTCGGCCATGGTCGCCACGACCTCCTCCGGCACGGTGCCGCCGGAGACGCCGATGAACACGTCGGCGCCGGCCAGCGCGTCGGCCAGCGAGCCCTTGAGACCGGTGCGGTTGGTCCGCCCGGCGATCTCGGCCTTGACGTCGGTGAGGTCGCCGCGGCCCTCGTACACCACGCCCTTGCGGTCGCAGACGGCCACGTCGCCGATGCCGGCCGCGACCAGCATCTTGGCGATGGCGATGCCGGCCGCGCCGGCGCCGGAGATGACGGCCCGCAGCGAGCCGATCTCACGGCCCGTCACCTTGGCGGCGTTCCACAGGGCCGCGGTGGTGACGATCGCGGTGCCGTGCTGGTCGTCGTGGAAGACCGGGATGTCCAGGGCCTCCTGGAGCCGGCGCTCGATCTCGAAGCAGCGGGGCGCGGAGATGTCCTCCAGGTTGACGCCGCCGAAGGAGGGCGCCAGCCGGACCACGGTCTCGACGATCTCGTCGACCCCGGTGCAGTCGAGCGCGATCGGCACCGCGTCCACGCCGCCGAACTGCTTGAACAGGATGGCCTTGCCCTCCATCACGGGCAGCGAGGCCTGCGGGCCGATGTCGCCGAGGCCCAGCACCGCGGTGCCGTCGGTGACCACCGCGACGGTGTTGGACTTCCAGGTGTAGTCGTTGACCAGCTCCGGCTGCTCGGCGATGGCCGTGCAGACCCGGGCGACACCAGGGGTGTAGGCGAGGGACAGGTCGTCCGCGTCGCGCACCGGGACGGTCGCCCGGATCTCCATCTTCCCGCCGCGGTGGAGCGCGAAGACCGCGTCGACCGGATCCTCGGTGTCCTGGGTGCTGCTGTGAATGATCTCCGCTGCCACGATGACCTCTTCGTCATTGATCTGGCGAGGACGCGCGGCCGACGGGCAGGGCGACCCGTCCGGAAACCGGAAACCGGGTACGCCGAAGCGGACCCGGGGTCGGGGTCGGGGCGCTGCCGTCGGGCGGCGCCCTCGGATGAGGGTTGTATGGGGTCTGTGTTGTCCGCGTTGTGCTTCCGGGCCGAGCGTAGGTCGGAGGAAGGCATCGCACCTATGCCTTTTCGTCCTCGTCACGTACGGTTCATCGCCGCGCTGTCGCGTCACAGGGGCCCGGCGTCGGAAGCGCCGGGCTCCGGCGGCGGCAACGGCATGAGCGCACGCGCACCCGCAGGAGTGAACACAGGCCGAAGGGGATCCGGTGCCCCGGATACGGAGCCGCGTGAGGACTTCCGTTCCCGGGCACCCCGAGCCTGTCGGGGCTCGTCGGCCTGGTTCGAGCGTTCGGGGGTCACCCGGTACCGAATTCTGACACACCCGCCGCCGGGCCCGGCAGGGCGGGATGGCAGGATCGCTTGTCCGCCATTTCGCGTACACCCGTGCGACACCGTGGCGGCCCCACCTCCCTCCCTCAGGAGCCGCCCTCATGCCGCACGTCCGCCACGCCCTCCGTCCGGTCCCGGCCGGCGCCGCCCTGGCCGCCGCCGGAGCCCTCCTGCTGACCGGCTGCGGCGGCGGGCAGGCCGCCCCGGGCGACCCGGTCAAGGACCTCCGCGGCAAGCTGCCGAAGGCCCAGCGGTCGGCCGGCGCGCTGCGGGTCGGCATGGACGTCAACTACGCCCCGGTGGAGTTCCGCGGCCCGGACGGCAAGCCGACCGGCCTCGACCCGGACCTCGCCGCCGCCCTGGGCCGGATCCTCGACGTGCGGGTCGAGTTCGTCGACACCCCCTTCGACAAGCTGGTGCCGAACCTCCAGGCCAAGCAGTACGACGTGGCGATGTCCGCGCTCAGCGACACCCGCCGGCGCCGGGACGCGGTGGACGAGACCGGCAAGCCGACCGGCCCGGGCGTGGACTTCGTGGACTACTTCATCGCGGGCCCCTCGATCGTCGTCCCGAAGGGCAACCCCAAGGGGATCAGGGGCCTGGACGACCTGTGCGGCAAGACCGTCGCGTTCCAGCAGGGCACCACCCAGGACGAGATCGTCACCCGCCAGGTCGGCGTCTGCACCCGGGCCGGCCGCCCGCTGACCCCGCACAAGCTGGACACCGACACCAAGGCGCTGGCCGAGGTCGCCTCCGGCGCCGCCGCGGCCGGCCTGAACGACTACCCGGTGGCCGCCTACGCGGCGAAGACCACCGACGGCGGCGCCCGCTTCGAGGTGACCGGCGGGCAGTCCACCTCCAACCCGTACGGGATCGCGGTGCGCAAGGACGACGGGCCGCTGCGGGACGTGCTGGCCGGGGCGATCGACCAGCTGATCCGCAGCGGCGAGTACGACAAGATCCTGGCCAAGTGGAACGTCGGCGCCGGCGCGGCGCAGAACGCGGTGGTCAACGGGGGCATCTGAGTCGGGGGCGGCGGGCCTCCGGGGACGGCACGGACCGATCTGCATACTTATGCGCAGAGTGACAGGGGCGCGGAATAAGTCCGAATAGCGGACAGCGCGACCCCTCGTTATCCGATTTTGATCTGGATGAGGGCCACCTGACTGTCATCAGATGGCAGGATTCCCCCCATCTCGGATCGAGCCGGCCACTGGTCGAGGCCGTCCGGTCAACGTCCACCTCGGCGGAGGGTGGCGGAAGCAGTACCTCGTACAACCCCGGACGGCTCCCCCGTGCCCGGGCAACTGCACGACCCGGCCTGCACGTACGACGACGTACGGCGACACGCACCCGTACCGAGCCGCGCGGCTCGCCGTTCCGGTGCGCCGCTCCCGCGGCGCGCTCCGCCCGACCTCTCTCCCCCAGGATGGAGATCCCCCTCATGACCACCCGTACCCAGCGCAGCCGGCTCTTCGCAGCCGGTGTGGTCGCCGCCTCGGTCTCCCTGGTGCTGACCGGTTGCAGCAGCAGCAAGAGCGAGAGCAGCGGCGCCCCCAACGCCTCCGCGACCGTCAACGAGGTCAAGGCCGACCCCAAGCTGGCCGGGCTCGTCCCGGACGACGTCAAGGCCGCCGGCAAGCTCCTGGTCGGCGCCGACGCCTCGTACGCGCCGGACGAGTTCAAGGACGACAGCGGCAAGGTCATCGGCATGGACGTCGACCTGGCCAACGCCATCGCCGCCAAGCTCGGGCTGAAGGCCGAGGTCCAGGACTCCGGCTTCACCGCGATCATCCCCGGCATCCAGTCGAACAAGTTCCAGCTCGGCATGTCGTCCTTCACGGACAACAAGGAGCGCGAGCAGATCGTCGACATGGTCACCTACTTCAACTCCGGCAGCGCCGTCGCGGTGAAGAAGGGCAACCCGGAGAAGATCGACCCGAAGGACCTCTGCGGCAAGAAGGTCGCCGTCCAGACCGGCACCACCCAGGCCGACGAGATCAAGGACACCCGCGACCCGGACTGCGCCAAGGCCGGCAAGCCGGGCGTCCAGAACGGCGGCGACAAGTTCGACCTCCAGACGGACGTCACCAACGCCGTGGTCTCCGGGCGCGACCAGGCGATGATGGCCGACTCCCAGGTCGTCGACTACGCGATCAAGCAGTCCGGCGGCCAGCTGGAGAAGGTCGGCGAGACCTACGGCGTGGCCCCCTACGGCGTCGCGCTGGCCAAGGGCTCCAAGCTCACCCCGGCCGTCCAGGGGGCCGTCCAGTCGCTGATCGACGACGGCACCTACAAGCAGATCCTCGCCAAGTGGGGGGTCGAGTCCGGCGCCATCACCACCTCGACCGTCAACGGCGCCGTCAGCTGACCCTCGTCCGCTCCATCTTCTCCCCCGAGGCCACACCGTGAACTCTTTGGACAAGGGGACGGCGGAGCAGGGCCGGCCCGAGACCATCAAGGCCGTCCCCGTCCGCCACCCCGGACGCTGGGCCGGCGCCGTCGTCATCGCCGTACTCGCGGCGATGCTGGTGAGCGCCCTCTTCACCAACCCCGCTTTCAAGTGGGACATCGTCGGTCAGTACCTGTTCCACGACAGCATCATGCACGGCCTGCTGGTGACGCTGGAACTGACCGTGCTCGCCATGCTCATGGGTGTGGTCGGCGGCATCGTCCTCGCGGTGATGCGCCTGTCCCCGAACCCGCTGCTGGCCGGCGTCGCGTGGGTCTACATCTGGATCTTCCGCGGCACCCCGGTGCTGGTGCAGCTGGTGTTCTGGAACTTCCTCGGCCTGATCTGGGCCAAGCTGTCGATCGGCGTCCCGTGGGGGCCGGAGTTCTGGTCCGAGCAGACCAACGTGCTGATCCCGACCTTCGTCGCCGCGCTGCTGGGCCTCGGCCTCAACGAGGCCGCCTACATGGCGGAGATCGTCCGCGGCGGCATCCAGTCGGTGGACGAGGGCCAGACCGAGGCCGCGCACGCGCTCGGCATGAGCCGGTTCCAGACCATGCGCCGGATCGTCCTGCCGCAGGCCATGCGGGTGATCATCCCGCCGACCGGCAACGAGACCATCTCGATGCTGAAGACCACCTCGCTGGTCTCCGTGATCTCCCTGGAGGAGATCTTCCGGGCCGGCCAGGTCATCTACTCCCGGAACTACCAGAACATCCCGCTGCTGATCGTGGTCAGCCTCTGGTACCTGTTCTTCACCTCGGTGCTGACCATCGGCCAGTACTACATCGAGCGCCACTACGCCCGAGGTTCCAACCGCACCCTCCCGCCCACCCCGCTGCAGCGGCTGCGGAGGCTGTTCGCCGGGAAGCCCGCCCCCAGGACGACCGCCGACGTCGTCCCGGGGCTCGAGGGAGGTGGTCACGTATGACCGATCCGACCAAGTCCCCCGCCGGCGGCGCGTCCGGCGAGCCGATGGTCCGCGCCGAGAACGTGCACAAGTCGTACGGCCTGGTCGAGGTGCTCAAGGGCATCGACCTGGAGGTCAGGCAGGGCGAGGTGTTCTGCCTGATCGGCCCGTCCGGCTCCGGCAAGTCGACCTTCCTGCGGTGCATCAACCACCTGGAGAAGATCAACGGCGGCCGCCTCTGGGTGGACGGCGAGCTGGTCGGCTACCGGCAGAAGGGCGACCGGCTGCACGAGCTCAGGGACCGCGAGGTCGCCCTCAAGCGGCGCGACATCGGCATGGTCTTCCAGCGCTTCAACCTGTTCCCGCACATGACCGCCGTCGAGAACGTCATGGAGGCGCCGGTCCAGGTCAAGGGCGAGAGCCGGGCCGACGCCCGCGAGCGCGGGATGGCCCTGCTGGAGCGGGTCGGCCTCGCCGACAAGGCGAAGAACTACCCCTCGCAGCTCTCCGGCGGCCAGCAGCAGCGCGTGGCGATCGCCCGCGCGCTGGCCATGAAGCCCAAGCTGATGCTCTTCGACGAGCCGACCTCCGCGCTCGACCCGGAGCTGGTCGGCGACGTCCTCGACGTCATGCGCGGCCTCGCCGAGGAGGGCATGACCATGGTGGTCGTCACCCACGAGATGGGCTTCGCCCGCGAGGTCGGCGACGCGCTGGTGTTCATGGACGGCGGGGTGGTGGTCGAGTCCGGCAACCCCCGCGAGGTGCTCACCGACCCGCAGCACGAGCGCACCAGGGCCTTCCTCTCCAAGGTGCTCTGAGCCCGTACGCCCGGCGCCCGGCAGGTCACTCCTGCCGGGCGCCGTCGTTTTCCCCGCCCGGGTAATAGGCTGGAGGCAGTCAGCCCGTTACCGACCCCCCTGGAAGGACCCCTGTGGAGCTCGCCGCCTACGCCGATCTCGCCGTCCGGCTGGTGAACACCGAGGAGCCCGAGCGCGGCACCGACTCGCTGACCTCCGTGGAGGCGGTGCGCGGTCTCTTCTCCGACTCCTCGCGGGCCCGCTCGCTCGCCGACGAGTCCGACGTGCCCCGGCTGCGGGCGGTGCGGACCCGGCTGCGCGGGGTCTTCGAGGCCGCCGCCGGCGGGGACGAGATCCGCGGCGTCGACCTGCTGAACAGCCTGCTGATGGAGTACCCGGTCAGCCCGCTGATCTCCGGGCACGACTACCTGGACGACGCCGGGCGGCCGCGCTGGCACCTGCACCTGGCCGACAACTCCCCCACCGCCACCGCCCACTTCAGCGCGGTCGCCTGCATGGGCCTGGCCGTCCACCTGACCGAGCTGGGCGCCGACCGGCTCGGCATCTGCCAGGCCGCGCCCTGCCGCAACGCCTACCTGGACACCTCGACCAACCGCTCCCGCCGCTACTGCTCGGACCGCTGCGCGACCCGCGCCAACGTGGCCGCCTACCGGGCCCGCAAGCGCCTGGAGGCGGAGGCGGCGGCCCGGGCGTAGCGGCCCGCTAGACCTCCTCGACCCAGGCGCCGAGCCGGCGGGCCAGGCCCGGCACCCGGGCCAGCCGCGGGGTGAGCAGCAGCCGCTCCAGCCGGCGCCCCGGCGCCAGCCAGACCGGGCTCGGGCGCAGCCGCAGCAGCACCCGGCCGAGCACCAGCTCGTCCGGGACTGCGCCGTAGCTGCGGCTGTCGCTGTCCACCGGGCGGTTGTCGGAGAGCAGCCACCAGCCCGTGGCCCGGCGCTCGGCGGCCCGCTTCACCACCAGCAGGTCCTGCTGGAAGGGGTGCCGGAAGACCACCACCGCGCCGGGCCGGATCGGCGCGCCGTAGCGGACCAGCAGCCGGTCGCCCTCGCGCAGGGTCGGGACCATCGACGGCCCCGCCACGTCGACCAGCCCGAACGGCAGCGCGCCGCCCGGGCCGCGCTCCCCCGCCCCGGCGCCCTCCGCTCGCGTGCTCCGCGCCACGACTCCTCCTCCCGCCCCCGCTCGCGCCCCCAGTCTGCCGTACGGACCGCCGTCCGTCCGATGTCCGGATTGCGCCGGTTCCCGGTCCGTCTTTCGCCCTAGGCCCACCGCCCGATCGCGAAACCGGGAGGGCGGAAGGGTAATCTCGGGCGCGGGAAGACGATCTAAGGAAGGACTCCCATGTTCTCTCGTCTGTTTGCACCGCGCGCCACCGTCCACGCCCACTGCGACCTGCCCTGCGGCGTCTACGACCCCGCGCAGGCCAAGCTGGAGGCCGAGTCGGTCAAGGCCACCCAGGAGAAGTACCAGGCCAACGAGGACCCGCACTTCCGCGCCCGCGCCGTCATCATCAAGGAGCAGCGCGCCGAGGCCGTCAAGCACCACATCTCGGTGCTGTGGAGCGACTACTTCAAGGCCCCGCACTTCGAGAAGTACCCGCAGCTGCACCAGCTGATCAACGACACCCTGAAGGCCGCCTCGGCCGCCAAGGCGTCCACGGACCCGGCCACCGGCCAGGCCCTGCTCGACCTGATCGCCGAGGTCGACAAGATCTTCTGGGAGACCAAGCAGGCCTGAGCCTGACGCGTCGCCACCCGACCGCCCCCGTCCGCACCGCCGGACGGGGGCGGTCGTGCGTTCACGTCCGACCCGGCCCGGTAAGGGTTGCCTGCCCTGAGTGGCTGTTATGCTGCCAGGGCGTCCGAGGGGGAAGTCCGGTGCGAATCCGGCGCTGACCCGCAACGGTGAGCACGGCCCGTACCCGCCCGTACGGCCGCGCCAGCCCGATCGCCCTCGGCCGCCGACCTCCCGACAACTCGCCGCGGACTGCGAGGGGAACGGCGCCCCGGCACGCCCCCGGCCCGCGCCCGCCCCGGCGCGCTCCCGGCCCGAGGCAAGGCGCACCCGTGAACCGCGCACCCGTCAACCGTGCAGTCGGCCCGCCCGCTCGCCGAATACCCGTCGTCCCGCTCGCCGCCGGACTCGCCGCCGCCCTGCTGCTCTCCCTGGTCTGCGGGGTCGCCCTCGGCTCCTCCGGGCTCGGCCTGCCCCGGGTGCTGCGGCTCCTGGGCGCCGGGCTGACGGGCGGCCGGCTGGACGCGGACGAGGCGGCCGCGTACGCGATCGTCTGGGAGATCCGGCTGCCGCGCACCGTGCTGGCCGCCGTGGTCGGCGCCGGGCTGGCCGCCTGCGGGGTCGCCGTCCAGGCCCTGGTGCGCAACGCGCTGGCGGACCCCTTCGTGCTCGGCATCTCCTCCGGCGCGGCCGTCGGCGCCAACGCCGTGATGCTGTTCGGCGCCTTCGCCTCGCTCGGGGTGTGGGCGATCTCCGCCTCCGCCTTCGGCTCCGCGCTGGCCGCCATGACCCTGGTCTACGTCGCGGCCCGCACCGCGTACGGGCTCACCCCGCTGCGGCTGGTGCTCACCGGCACCGCGCTGTCGTACGGCTTCTCCGCCGCCACCACCCTGATGGTCTTCGCCGCCGACCGCGGCGAGGCCGCCCGGGACGTCATGATGTGGCTGCTCGGCAGCCTCGGCGGCGCCACCTGGGGCAAGGTGCCGATCGCCGCCGTCACCGTGCTGGCCGGGCTCGCCTACCTGGCCTGCACCGCCGGGCGGCTGGACGCGCTCGCGATGGGCGACGAGACCTCCGCCTCGCTCGGCGTGGACCCGGACCGGCTGCGCCGCGAGCTGTTCGTGGTGACCGCCGCCGTCACCGGCACCGTGGTCGCGGTCAGCGGGGCGATCGGCTTCGTCGGGCTGCTGATGCCGCACCTGGCGCGGATGCTGGTCGGCGCCGGGCACCGCCGGGTGCTGGTGGTCGCGCCGCTCGCCGGGGCGCTGCTGCTGGTCTGGGTGGACATCGCCTCGCGCACCCTGCTGGCGCCCGCCGAACTGCCCGTCGGGGTGTTCACCGCGGTGCTCGGCGTGCCCGCCTTCCTGGTGATGATGCGCCGCCGCGGCCAGGCCTTCGGAGGTGCCCGGTGACCGCGACGACCGACCCGGCCCCGGTGCACGCCCAGGACCTCGCCGTCGACGGCGTCTCGGTGGAGCTGGCCGGCACCCGGCTGGTCCACGAGGTGAGCCTGGCGGCCGCCGCCGGGCAGGTGGTCGGGCTGATCGGCCCCAACGGCAGCGGCAAGTCGACCCTGCTGCGCTGCGTCTACCGGGTGCTGAAGCCGGCCGGCGGCGTGGTCCGGCTGGCCGGCGACGACCTGCACGCCCTCACCGCCCGCGAGAGCGCCCGCCGGGTGGCCGCGCTGACCCAGGAGCACTCCGCCGAGTTCGACTTCACCGTCGCCGAGGTGGTCGCCATGGGCCGGCTGCCGCACCGCCGCGGCTTCGGCGCCCAAGTCGACGGGGACGAGCGGCGCTGCGCCGAGGCGCTGCGCAAGGTCCGGGCCGGGCACCTCGCCGAGCGGGGCTTCCTGAGCCTGTCCGGGGGCGAGAAGCAGCGGGTGCTGTTCGCCCGCGCGCTGGTCCAGGAGCCGCGCCTGCTGGTGCTCGACGAACCCACCA
This sequence comes from Kitasatospora sp. NPDC001261, assembly GCF_042896795.1. NCBI lineage: Bacteria > Bacillati > Actinomycetota > Actinomycetes > Kitasatosporales > Streptomycetaceae > Kitasatospora > Kitasatospora sp. NPDC001261. The sequence goes on along the minus strand of NZ_JBIAXP010000010.1, from coordinate 24,759 downwards.
ACCACCTCGACATCGCGCACCAGTTGGAGGTGCTGGCGCTCGCCCGCGAGGCCGGTCCGACGGTGCTCACCGCGCTGCACGACCTCAACCTGGCGGCGGGCCACTGCGACCTGCTGTACGTCCTGCGGGACGGCCGGATCGTCGCCTCCGGGCCGCCCGACGAGGTGCTCCGACCCGCCCTGCTGGCCGAGGTGTTCGGCGTCCGGGGCACCCCGGTGCGCCACCCGGAGACCGGCGCCCTCCAGCTGCTCTTCGACCGCCTCCCCTGACCCCCCAAGGAACTCCCGTGCGCACCAAGGCCGTTGCCGCCACCGCCCTGCTCGCCCTCGGACTCGTCGGCTGCGGCGCCGAGATCGCCCCGAAGGAGGCCGCCACCGCCTCCGCCCACTACCCCGTGACGGTGGACAACTGCGGGGAGAAGCTCACCTTCGCGCAGAAGCCCGCCCGGGTGGTGACCAACGACGTCAACATCACCGAACTGATGCTCTCGCTCGGCCTCGCCGACCGGATGGCCGGCTACGTGATGCCCGACGACAAGGGGAAGATCGACCAGGTCGCCTGGAAGGACGGCTACCAGCAGACCACCTGGCTCTCCAAGAAGATCCTCACCAAGGAGATCGCGCTGGACGCCAAGGCCGACCTGGTCTTCGCCGGCTGGCACTACGGCTTCGACGAGGGCAGCGGCGTCACCCCGCAGGCCTTCAGGGCGCTCGGCGTCGACTCGTACGTGCTCAGCGAGTCCTGCCGCAGCGGCAAGGGCACCGAGCGCGGCGTGATGGACCCGCTGGAGGCGCTCTACACCGACCTGGCCAACCTCGGCGAGATCTTCGACGTCAAGGACCGCTCCGACCAGCTGATCGCGGACTTCAAGGCGCGGATCGCCGCCGTCCCGCCGGCCGAGCGCCACCCCTCCGTCTTCCTGTACGACAGCGGGCAGGACAAGCCGTACACCGCCGGGAAGTTCGCCGCCGCCAACGAGATCATCGCCAAGGCGGGCGGGACCAACATCATGGGCGACCTCGCCGACAGCTGGGTCACGGCCGGCTGGGAGAGCGTGGTGCAGCGCGACCCCGAGGTGATCGTGATCAACGACTACGCGACGCCGAAGGCCGAGGAGAAGCGGAAGTTCCTGATGTCCTTCCCGCCGCTGGCGAACGTCGCCGCGGTCAGGAACGGCCGGATCTTCGTCATGGACTACGTCGACCTGGTGGAGAGCCCGCGCAACCCGGCCGCGATCAGCGCGCTGGCCGCCTACCTGCGCACCGTGCCGGCCCCCTGACCGGCCCGGATCCCGCTCCTCCGGGTCCGGGCGGCCGCGGGCGTACGCTCAAGGTACGAGCCGACGGAACCCGACCGGAGGAGCGAGATCATGACCACCACGACGGCCCCCGCCGCCTTCGACACCCGCGCACTGCGCGAGGGCATCGAACGCCGCGACGCCGAGGCCCTCCTGGCGCTCTACGCGGAGGACGCCGAACTGCGCATGGTCGACCGCAAGACCCAGCCCAGCCACCCCCTGGTGATGCACGGGCGGGAGGAGATCGGCGCCATGCTGGACGACGTCTACGGCCGCGAGATGACCCACACACTGGAACAGGTGGTCGTCCAGGGCGACCACGTCGCCTTCCTGGAGTCCTGCCGGTACCCGGACGGCGTCCGGGTGCTGATGTCCTCGATGGCCGGTCTGCGGGACGGCCGGATCATCGACCAGACCTCCCTCCAGGCCTGGGACGAGACCGGTCCCGAGCAGTAGGCTCACGGACATGATCCGCACCGCCGTCGCCACCGACGTCCCCGTCGTCCACGCCATGATCCGCGAACTCGCGGAGTACGAGAAGGCCCTGCACGAGGCGAAGGCCACCGAGGAGCAGCTGCACGAGGCCCTGTTCGGCGAGAACCCGGCCCTGTTCGGGCTGATCGCCGAGGACGACGCCACCGGTGAACCGGTCGGCTTCGCGGTCTGGTTCCGCAACTTCTCGACCTGGCGCGGCACCCACGGGATCTACCTGGAGGACCTGTACGTCCGCCCGGAGGCGCGCGGCGGCGGCCACGGCAAGGCGCTGCTGCTGGAACTCGCCCGGATCGCCGTCGAGCGCGGCTACTCCCGGGTCGAGTGGTCGGTCCTGGACTGGAACCAGCCCTCGATCGACTTCTACAAGTCGATCGGCGCGGTGCCGATGGACGAGTGGACGGTGTACCGGCTCTCCGACGGGGCGCTGGCCGCCGCCGGGCAGCGCTGAACGGCTCCCGGGAGTCCGGGGAAAGGGTCTGCCACCCTGCGTCGCAATGCCTTACCATGAGTAACTCCCGAACCGGGGTGCGGAAGGCAGAGCGATGGCGGATCCGCGGCGCCGGGCCCCCTTCGGGGGTAGCAAGCGGTAACAAGCGGGGTACCAAGAAAGCACAGCGCGCCACCCAGGAGGCAAGGGTGTCCCAGATCGACGGCGATCTCGGCGTTCAGGACTTCGTGGAGGTCCGGCTGCCCGCAGCCGGGGCCTACCTCTCCGTCCTGCGAACAGCGACGGCCGGGTTGGCGGCCCGGTTGGACTTCACGCTCGACGAGATCGAGGACCTGCGGATCGCGGTCGACGAGGCCTGCGCCATCCTGCTCCAGCAGGCGGTGCCCGGCTCCGTACTGTCCTGCGAGTTCCGGCTGGTCGGCGACTCGTTGAAGGTCACCGTCTCCGCCCCGACCACCGACGGCAAGGCTCCCGAACGGGACACCTTCGCCTGGACGGTGCTCTCCGCCCTGGCCGGCGAGGTCGACTCCTCGGTCGCCGAGGACAGGACCGTGACGATCAGCCTGCACAAGAAGCGCGGCGGGTCCCCCTCCCACTAGTCGGGCGCCGGACCGCACCGCACGACCGAGCAGCACCGAGCAGCACCCGCGCAAGGGCCGTCCGCCGCTCCCCCGCTCAGGGGACCGACGGACGGCTCCCGGTACCGCCACCCACGCGGTACGACCAACGAGACGATTCCGGGGCCACCGGCCCCGGTGCTCCCGGAACGGAACGGGGGAATGGCCGTGAGTGATCTGGACCGTACCGGCCTCGCGACGGCGGGACCTGCCGTACCGACCCAGGCGAGCGTTCCCGGCCTCGCCGCCAACGACGAAGCGCACCCGAAGGACGCCCAGCGGATGAGCCACCCCACCGAGCCGACGTCCGAGCCGACGCCTGCCTCCGCGCCCCCGCCGGACCCGGTGGACGAGACGGCCCCGGCCGTCGGGACGGAACCGGCGGTCGAGGCCGACCCCGCGGTCGAGGCCGAGTCGACGGCCGAGGTCGAGCCGCACGTCGCCCTGCCCGCCCAGGGCTCGCACCGCACCGGCGCCCCGGACCGGGAGGCCGCCCGCGCGCTGTTCGTCCGGCTGTCCGCACTGCCCGAGGGCTCCCCGGAGCGGGTCGAGCTGCGCAACCAGCTGGTGCGGATGCACATCCCGCTGGTCGAGCACCTGGCCCGGCGCTTCCGCAACCGGGGCGAGCCGCTGGACGACCTGACCCAGGTCGCCACCATCGGCCTGATCAAGTCGGTGGACCGCTTCGACCACGAGCGCGGGGTCGAGTTCTCCACCTACGCGACGCCGACCATCGTCGGGGAGATCAAGCGGCACTTCCGCGACAAGGGCTGGGCGGTGCGCGTCCCGCGCCGCCTCCAGGAGCTGCGGCTGTCGCTCACCACGGCGACCAGCGAGCTCTCCCAGCGGCACGGCCGCTCCCCCACGGTGCACGAGCTGGCCGAGCACCTGGGGATCTCCGAGGAGGACGTCCTGGAGGGCCTGGAGTCCGCCAACGCGTACTCCACGCTGTCCCTGGACGTGCCGGACAGCGACGACGAGTCGCCGGCCGTCGCGGACACCCTGGGCGCGACCGACGAGGCGCTGGAGGGCGTCGAGTACCGCGAGTCGCTCAAGCCGCTGCTGGCCCAACTGCCGCCCCGGGAGCAGAAGATCCTGGTGCTGCGGTTCTTCCGGAACATGACCCAGTCGCAGATCGCCGCCGAGGTGGGGATCTCCCAGATGCACGTGTCCCGGCTGCTCGCCCGGACGTTGGCCCAGCTGCGGGAGAAGCTCCTGGTGGAGGAGTAGGACTGACGCTCCTTCAGTCCCCCCGGCTTCAGGCTCCCGGCGGCCCTGTATCCCTAGTCCTCGGACGGGGCGTACAGGGCCGCCGTCGACTTCGGGTTCAGCAGGCAGCCGATGCCCACCAGGCCGAGTGCGCCGACCAGCACGCCGACCGCGATCATCGCGCCGCCGCTCTCGGCCATGTAGTAGCCGACCGGCAGGCAGATCGAGTTGGTCAGCACCGCCGGACTGCGGCCCCAGCGGCGCTCCTTGAGCAGGGCGCGGGCGGCCAGCACCGGCAGCACCCCGAGCAGCACGATGACCGCTCCGCCGAACTCGTTCAGGGCCAGCTGCTTGGACTGGCCGGACAGCGCGGCCACCATGTCCCAGACGCCGACGACGGCCAGCGCGGCGCCCGCCAGGGCCGTGATGGCGGCGCCCAGGGTCAGGGAGGCCGGGCGGCCGGATCCGGCCGAGGGTACGGGTGCGGAGGTTTCTGCGGTCACTCCAGCAGGGTAGCCGCCGGTTGCTCCGTACCGACCCGTAGGCTTTCCCCATGCGCGCTCTCCTGGTCGTGAACCACAAGGCCACCACCACCAGTGGCCGGACCAGGGACGTCCTGATCCACGCCCTGCGCAGCGATCTCAAGCTGGAGGTCGCCGAGACCCGCTACCGGGGCCACGCGCGCGACCTGGCCCGCGAGGCGGCGGAGGACGGCACGGTCGACCTGGTGGTGGCGCTGGGCGGGGACGGCACCGTCAACGAGGTGGTGAACGGGCTGCTGGCGCACGGCCCGGGCGAGAAGGTCCCGCGACTGGCCGTGGTGCCGGGCGGTTCGACCAATGTGTTCGCCCGCGCGCTGGGCCTGCCCAACGACCCGGTGGAGGCCACCGGCGCCCTGCTGGACGCGCTGGAGCACGGCCGGGAGCGGCCGATCGGGCTGGGCAAGGCGATGACCGACGGGCTGCCGGACCGCTGGTTCACCTTCACCGCCGGCCTCGGCTTCGACGCCGGGGTGGTCGGGCGGGTCGAGGAGCAGCGCCGGGCCGGGCGCAAGTCCACCCACGCCCTGTACGTCGGCCAGGCCCTGCGGCACTACTTCACCCAGCGTGAGCAGCGCCGTTCCGGCCCCGTCTCCCTGGAGCTGCCGGGCCACGAGCGGGTTCCGGGCCTGGTGCTGTCGATAGTCAGCAACACCTCTCCCTGGACGTTCCTCGGCAATCGTCCGGTCTACCCCTCACCGCTCGCCTCCTTCGACACGGACCTGGACGTCTTCGGCATCACCCGGATGACGGCGTTCGGCACCGCTCGAACGGTCCGTCAGATCCTGCGGTCGTACACGACTTCGAGTGACGGCGCCCCTCCCAGCGGTCCCTCCGGGAAGCACGTCGTCTCCTATCACGACGTCAGACACTTCACCTTGGTTTCGGAGGAACCGGCCCCGTTCCAGGTCGACGGGGACCATCTTGGAGACAGGAGTCGCGTCAGTTTCACAGGCGTACGGCGGGCACTGCGTGTGATTGTGTGACTGGAAGGGGGGTTCCTCCTTCTTCTCGAACGCACAAGCCCCCTTCACTCCATAGAAGTACTGGCTGTGAGCTAGGCGACACCGAAGAATCCAAAATTCCTCCCCGAAGGGGGTTGTATCCGAGCCCGAGGTTTGCGAACCTCTACATGGCGATCGGGACACATCGCAGCGACGGCAACTCCGGAACCACAGGAGCGCCGACCGCGGGGCGTCCCTCGAATCGCCGAATCCCCCCCAGCACAGACCACCCGGGCCCGACGGGCCTTTGGTCTCTTTTGCTGTTGCGGGATTCGTGAAAGCGTTCACATTCACAAGCCATTCGATTATGCCGATCGGGCCACCCCCCGCGGCAGGAGGAGTTGGACGACCATGGACTGGCGCCACCGCGCTGTCTGCCGCGAAGAGGACCCCGAGCTGTTCTTCCCGATCGGGAACACCGGTCCTGCTCTGCTGCAGATCGAGGAAGCCAAGGCCGTGTGCCGCCGCTGTCCGGTGATGGAGCAGTGCCTCCAGTGGGCGCTCGAGACCGGTCAGGACGCCGGCGTCTGGGGCGGCATGAGCGAGGACGAGCGCCGCGCGATGAAGCGCCGTGCAGCCCGCAACCGCGCCCGCACCGCCTGATCACCCGGCGATCACACGCCGTAGTACCAGCAGTGACCGCAGTACCGATCGACACATGATCAAAGGCTTCCCTGCACCTCCTGGTGAAGCCTTCCGCACCAAGGACCTCGCCCAGCCAGGTCCCGCGACACCGGACCCGCCCAAGCACTTGATACTGTTCACTTAGAGCAATATCGTGGAGCTGTGGCGCTCACCGTGTGCAACGCACCGGCGAGGTGTCGCACCACCCAGAGCCCCCGCTCCGGCCGACTCCCCCCGACGGCCGGAACGGGTTGAGAGGCCCTGTCGACCCACCCCCCCCGGTCGACAGGGCCTCGTTTCTGTTTCCGCACCCCGTTCCGCACCCCGGCGTGCGGGTGCGCGCACCCGGCGCTTCCGCCGGACGCACGCCCCCTCCACGCACCTGTGCGCATCCCCGCGCAACGGTTTCCCCGCGGCCGCGACCGCAGCGGACGGGGATCTCAGCGGACGGGGATCTCCAGGATCACCTTCGTACCGCCGTTCGGGCCGGCCACCATGTCGAAGGTGCCGCCCAGTTCGCCGGTGGCCAGCGTCCGGACGATCTGCAGCCCGAGGTTGCCCGCCGTCTTCGGGTCGAAGCCCTCTGGCATGCCGCGGCCGTCGTCCTGCACCGTGATCAGCAGGTACTCCTCCGGCCGGGCGCCGCCGTTCCAGGTGTCCGACCAGCCCTTGCCGGTCGCCGGGGCCCGCCCGCGCAGCGCGCTGACCTCCAGGTTCCCGGAGGCGGTCGGACCGAACGCGTGCTCCAGGGCGTTCTGGAGCAGTTCGGTCAGCACCATCGACAGCGGGGTGGCCACCTCGGCGGAGAGGATCCCGAAGCTGCCGGTGCGGCGGGTCGCCACCCGGCCGTCCTGGGTCAGCTCCATCGCCATCGCCAGCACCCGGTCGGCGATCTCGTCGAAGGCCACCTGCTCGTCCAGCGCCTGGGAGAGCGTCTCGTGCACGATCGCGATCGAGCCGACCCGGCGCACCGCCTCGTCCAGCGCGGCCCGGGCGGACTCCGACTCCATCCGGCGGGACTGCAGCCGCAGCAGGGCCGCGACGGTCTGCAGGTTGTTCTTCACCCGGTGGTGGATCTCCCGGATGGTGGCGTCCTTGGTCATCAACTCGCGGTCGCGGCGGCGCAGCTCGGTCACGTCCCGGCAGAGCACCAGCGAACCGGTCAGGGTGCCCTTGGGCTTGAGCGGGATCGCCCGCAGGGTCACCACTCCCCCCTGCGCCTCCACCTCGGTCTGCCGGGGCGCCCAGCCGCTCGCCAGCTTCACCAGCGCCTCGTGGACGGCCGAGCGGGACGGCGGGGCGAGGTCGGCGGTGGCCCGGCCGAGGTGGCTGCCGACCAGGTCGGTGGTGAGGCCGAGGCGGTGGTACGCGGAGAGGGCGTTGGGGCTGGCGTAGGTGACCACGCCGTCCGCGTCCAGCCGGATCAGGCCGTCGCCGACCCGGGGGGCCGCGTCCATGTCGGCCTGCTCGACGCCGGGGAAGGGGAAGGAGCCGGCCGCGATCATCTGGGCCAGGTCGGAGGCGCTCTGGAGGTAGGTGAGCTCCAGCCGGCTGGGGGTGCGGACGGTCAGCAGGTTGGTGTTGCGGGCGATCACGCCCAGCACCTTGCCCTCGCGCCGGACCGGGATCGACTCGACCCGGACCGGGACCTCCTCGCGCCACTCCGGGTCGCCCTCGCGCACGATCCGGCCCTCGTCGAAGGCGGCGTCCAGCAGCGGGCGGCGGCCGCGCGGGACGAGGTGGCCGACCATGTCGTCCTGGTAGGAGGTGGGCCCGGTGTTGGGCCGCATCTGCGCCACCGAGACGTAGCGGATGCCGTCCCAGGTGGGGATCCACAGCACCAGGTCGGCGAAGGAGAGGTCGGAGAGCAGCTGCCACTCCGAGACCAGGTGGTGGAGCCATTCCACATCGGCCCCGGTGAGGGTGGTGTGGCGGCGGACGAGTTCGTTCAGCGAGGGCACATGGCGAGGGTAGCGCCGCCGGTCCGGGCGGGGCGCGCCAGGCCTCCCGCCGGGTCCGGACACCCCCTGAGTTGTTTAGACCAATTTTCCGGGAGGCCTGGACAACCGAGATTGGTCTAGTCCACAATGGAAGGGCACCAAGGAGAGGTCCCCGCGCAACTGCCCTGACCGCGCGCGGCCCCTCCTCGGTCGGACGCCGCAGATCGAGGACCCCGCACAGTTCTCGATCCCATCTGGCGCCCGACGACAGCTCCGGGCTGCGGTGCCGCATGGGTTGAGGGTCCCGTGTCGGCGCCGTGGCCCGTAGTGTTTTCCACCCCCGGAACCATGTCTCCGCCGCTCAACGAGCCGGCCCCGGTCCACAATCCGTGGACCGGGGCCGGCTCGCGCGCGGGACGGGCTACCGCGTCTCGGTGACCTTGGCCAGGGCGCGCGGGGCGTCCGGGTCCTGGCCGCGGGCGATGGTGACCTCGTAGGCCAGCAGCTGCAGCGGCAGGATCTCCAGGATCGGCTGCACCTCCTCGGGCACACCGGCCGGCAGCGCGAAGCCGGCCGAGGCGGCGTCCACCTGCGCCTGCTGGCCGACCACCACCAGGTCCGCGCCGCGCCCGCGCAGCCGGTCCAGCACCGGCTGGAGGGCCTCGCCGCCCTTGCCGTCCGGGACGATCGCGATGACCGGCGAGACGTTGTCCACCATCGCCAGCGGGCCGTGCAGCAGGTCGGCGCCGGAGAACGGGGTGGCCGGGATGTAGGTGGTCTCCATCAGCTTGAGCGCCGCCTCGCGGGCGGTCGGGTAGCCGTAGCCGCGCGAGGTGATCACCAGGCGCTGGGCGAAGCGGTAGCGCTCCGCCAGCGCCTTCACCTCGGCCCGGCGGGACAGCACCCCGGCGGCCAGGCCCGGCAGCTCCTTGGCGGCCGCGCCGTCGCCCCCGCGCAGGCCCTCGACCAGCAGGTAGAGCGCCAGCAGCTCGGCGGTGTACGTCTTGGTGGCCGGCAGCGCCTTCTCCGGGCCGGCCAGCACGTCGATGTGGAACTCGGAGACCTCGGCGAGCGGCGAGGCGGCGTTGTTGGTCACCGCGAGCGTGACGGCCCCGGCCTCGCGGGCGGCCTTGGTGGAGGCCACCAGGTCGGGCGAGCCGCCGGACTGGCTGACGGTGACGACCAGCACGTCGGTGAGGTCCGGCTTGGCGCCGTACGCGGTGGTGGTGGACATCGAGGTCAGGCCGGCCGGCTTGCCGAGCAGGATCTCGATCAGGTACTTGGCGTACAGCGCGGCGTTGTCGGACGTGCCGCGCGCGGTGAGCAGGACGAAGCGCGGGCGGCGGGCGGCGATCTGTGCGGCGACCTCGCGGATCTTCGGGGCACCCTCGTCGAGGATGCGCTGGAGGACGGCCGGCTGCTCGGCCATCTCCGCCGCCATGATCCGGCCGGGGACGGGAACGGTCTGCGGGTCGGACATCTGGGTCTGCCTCCGGTGAGACGGTTCGACCCCGCTCGGGCGGCTGCCCGGCGGGGACCTCCAGGCGGCGAGTCCGCACACTCGCTGCGGTCCTTCGTCCCACGATCCTACGGGCGCGCCCGCCGCCGGGCACCTCCGTCCGCACACCCGCGCGCACGCCCACCCGCGCGCCCCTCCGGACGCCCTTCCGACGACGGGACGGGCGTCCGGAGACGGGCGCGACGGGAGGTCAGGACGCCTTGTTGATCAGCTGGTCGATCGCGGCGTCGGCCTCCTTGGTGGCCTGGTCCACCGACTTGCCCTTGAGGATCGAGGTCAGCATGTCCGGGATGATCTTCTGCTTCTCGACCGCGCCCCAGCCGGGGGCCAGCGGGGTGAACCAGGCGTCCGGGACGGCGTTGGCCGCGGCGGCGGTGCTCGGCTTGCTCTTCAGCGGGTTCAGCTGGGTCAGGTTGTTCGGCAGGATGTCCTTGTCGGCCAGCGCCTGCTCGGACTTGGTGCTGGTGAACATCCGGATCCAGTCGGTGGCCAGCGCCACCTGCTGGGACTTGGCGGTGACGGCGAGGTCGGAGCCGCCGATGAAGGTCGGCAGCGGCTTGCCGTCCGGGCCGGGCATGGTGGCCACCTTGACGGCGTCCTTGAGGCTCGGGTCGCCGGTGACCGGCGCGGTGACGCTGGCCGCCTCGTAGCCGTTGCCGTAGAAGGACGCGGCGTGCCCGCGGGCCATCGACTCGAACTGGTTCTGCTCGTTCACCGCCAGGTCGCCCTTGTTGTACTTGCGCACCAGGTCGACGAAGTGGCTGATGCCCTGCTGGGACTTGGGGTCGTGCAGGGTGCCGTGCCAGTTGCCGGAGCCGTCGAACTTGGCGATGCCGCCGCCGTACGCGGCCACGTAGCTCATCGCGGCGTACCAGTACGGGCCGGGCAGGTAGAGCGGGGAGAAGGTCTTGTCGGCCTTGTTCCGGTCCGCGACCTTGTCCAGCGCGGCCAGCAGCTCCGCCTCGGTCTTCGGGAAGTCGGCGCTGCCGGTGGCCTGCTGGAAGGCGGTGGAGTTGTAGATGGCGACCCGGGAGCCGGCGTAGTAGGGCACGCACCAGAGCTTGTCCTGGTACGTGCAGGTGTTGGCGAGCGCCTTGATCCAGCTGTCGGAGTTGTCGAAGGTGCCGCGGTCCACCGGGGCCAGCGCGCCGGAGAGCACGTACTTCATGGTCTCGGTGTTGCCCAGCTCGACCACGTCGGGGGCGCTGCCGTCGGCGATGGCCTTGTCGAGCTTGGCCAGCTTGTCGGCCCAACCCTGGTAGGCGAGCTTGAGGGTGACGTTCGGGTACTTCGCCGCGAACTCGTCGTTGACCCGCTGGACCAGGTCCGGCCAGTTCTTCTGGGCGTCGTCCATCAGCCAGACGGTGACGGTGCCACCGGCGGCCTTCGGGTCCGCGGAACCGGCCGCGCCGGCGTCGCCCGAGGGCTTCGCCGTCGAGGAACAGGCCGTCAGGCCGACCGCCAGTGCCAGGGTCCCGAGCGTCGAGATGAGCTGACGCTTCTTCACGCCATCCTCCGAGGGGTGTAGAGCCGTTGTGCCCGCCGGCAGCGTGATTGGCGCCCGTGGCGGAGAGTCCGGACAGGGGGCGGCGAAGAGCTTGGGGGAGGGCCGATACCACATCCGGCGAGGTTGAATCTCGAACCGGATGACTGGACTCTGGCCTAGACCATAGGTGGTGTCAACGACCAAAAGCCTTCGTCGGGGCGGCCGTTGCAGAGCCGTTGTACCGCGTGGCCGCCAGTCGTCGTTCCGTCACCCTAAGTAGGTCTTAAGGTGGATTTAAGGCCTGCTTGAGGGAACACGGTCACTCGGCGGTCTCCCGGGTCGACGGCGGGGAAACAGAACGGGCCCGCCATGCGACATGCGCATGACGGGCCCGTTCACCGACGCCACCGGACAGGGCCGGTGACGTCGCGTCGATCGTGTCAGCCGACCGCTCCCGGCTGCCCGGTGAGGACCTCCACGGCCGCCAGTCCGCAGACCCGGGCGGCGCCGTGGGTGGCGATGTACAGCGCGCCGACCGGCTCCGACTGGGGCAGGCCCATCTCGACCACGGCGGCGTCCGGCCGGGCCGCCACCAGGCGGCGCAGCGCGGCGGACATCCACGCGTGCCGGTGCGCGTCCCGGACCACCAGCACCAGGCGGCGGCCCTCGGCGCCGGCCAGCAGCTCGCCGACCAGGGCGTCCAGCAGCTCCGGCGCGGCCTCGGCCGCCGACACCGCGCGGGTGCGGGTGCCGGGGAAGCGGTCCGCCAGCATGCCGGCCACGCCCCACGGGGTGACGTCGCCGACCGCGATGTTCGGCTCGTCCGAGAACGAGGCCACGTACGGGCGCTCGCTCACCGGCGGCACCACCTGGCCCGGCGCCCGGACCACCTTGAGCGCCCGGCGCGCGGCCCGCAGGCCGACCGCCAGGTCCGGCTCGACCCGCTCGCCCTGGGCCGCGATCCGGCCCCAGCTGCCCAGCGCCCGGACCCGCTCGGCGGCGTCCGCCAGCCGCTCCTCGGCGAGCAGGCCGGAGCGCACGCCCGCCACGATGGCGTCGCGCAGCATCAGCACGGTCTCCTCGTCGGCCAGCCCGCCGCCGACGCAGATCGCGTCCGCGCCGGCCGCCAGGGCCAGCACGGTGCCCTCGCCCATCCCGAAGGTGTCGGCGATGGCGCCCATCTCGATCGCGTCGCTGACGATCAGGCCCTGGTAGCCGAGGCCGCCGTCGGCCGGGGCCGCGCGCAGCAGGTCGCGCAGCACGGTCGGGCTCAGGGTGGCCGGCAGCTTCGGGTCCAGCGCCGGGATCATGATGTGGGCGGTCATCACGGCCTTGGTGCCGGCCGCGATCGCCGCCTGGAACGGGATCAGGTCGCGGGCCCGCAGCACGTCCAGGTCGACGTCGATGACCGGCAGGCCGTGGTGCGAGTCCACCGCGGTGTCGCCGTGGCCGGGGAAGTGCTTGGAGCAGGCGGCCACGCCGGCCGACTGCAGGCCCTCCACCCAGGCGGCGGTGTGCCGGGCGCACAGCTCGGGGTCGGCGCCGAAGGAGCGGACGCCGATGACCGGGTTGCGCGGGTTGGAGTTGACGTCCGCGGTGGGCGCCCAGTTGTAGTTGACGCCGGCCGCGGCCAGCGCCCGGCCCAGCTCGCGGGCGACGTCCCGGGTCAGCGCCGGGTCGTCGATCGCGCCGAGCGCGAGGTTGCCCGGCCAGGACGAGCCGGAGCCCGCCTCCAGCCGGGTGACGTCGCCGCTCTCCTCGTCGATGGCGATCAGGAGGTCGGGGTTCTCGGCGCGCAGCGCCCGGGTGAGCGCGGACAGCTGGTCGAGGTCGACCACGTTGCGGTCGAACAGCGCGACCGAGCCGAGGCCCGCGGCGAGGTGGCGGCGCAGCCACTCCGGCGGCTCGGTGCCGACGAAGCCGGGCTGGAGGACGGTCAGGGCGTCGCGGTGCAGCTGGTCGCTGTCCGGCACGGTGGGAACGAGGATGCTCACGTGGACTCAGCCCTTCACGGCGCCGTCGGTCAGACCGCCGACCGCCTTGCGCTGGAGGAAGACGAACAGGATCAGCACGGGGATGGCGAACATCGTGGACGCGGCCATGGTGGCGCCCCAGTCGTTGCCGAAGGCGGTCTTGAAGGACGACAGCCACAGCGGCAGCGTCTTGCCCTGGTCCTTGTTGAGGATCAGGACGAGCGGGAACTCGTTCCACGCCGTGATGAAACCGAACAGCGAGGTCGACATCAGGCCCGGGGCCAGCAGCGGGAAGATCACCTTCACGAAGGCCTGGGAGCGGGTGCAGCCGTCCACCATGGCCGACTCCTCCAGCTCCTTCGGCACCGCGGCGATGAAGCTGCGCAGCGTCCAGATGGTGAAGGGCAGGACCATCATCATGTAGAAGAGGGTCAGCGGCACCAGGCTGTTCAGCATGTCGTTGTCGCGGGAGATGATGTAGACCGCGATGGTCATGACCTCCCAGGGCGCCATCTGGGCCATCATGATGACCAGCACGAAGGCCTTGCGGCCGCGGAACCTCATCCGGGCGATGGCGAAGGACGCCAGGGTGGCGATCACCAGTGACCCGAGCACCGCGCCGACGGTGACGACGACGCTGTTGAGGACGTACGTCCAGAAGTTCGGCGCGTTGACCGCGGTGGTGAAGTGCTCGAAGGTCGCGTCGAGCGGGATGAACACCGGCGTCGGGCTGATGATGTCGCTGTTCTGCTTGAACGCGGTCGCGAACATCCAGTAGACGGGGAACACGAAGAAGACGGCGAGGACGGCCGCGATCACGTTCAGCCAGGTACGTCCGAAGAGAGAGCGCCTCACAGCTCGTCCTCCTGCTTGATCATGATGCGGAAGTAGTACGCCATCAGCACGCCCAGCATCAGGATGGTGAGCACCGCGATCGCGGAGCCGACGCCGTAGTGCTGGCCGGCCGAACCCTCCAGGAAGGCGTGCACCGGCAGGGTCCGGGTCAGCTTCTCCGGTCCACCGGCGTTGACCGCGTAGACCTGGGTGAACGCCTTGAACACCCAGATGACCTCGAGGAAGGTCGTGGCCAGGAAGAACGGCTTCAGGTTGGGGAAGATCACCGCGGTGAAGATCTTGCGCGCGCCGGCGCCGTCCATCCGGGCCGCCTCGTAGAGCTCCTTCGGGATGGTGGTCAGGCCGGCGTACATGTTGAACGCCACGAACGGGATCGACATCCAGACGATCAGCAGGATGATCACGAAGAACGTCGAGTACTGGTTGCTGAGCCAGTTGTAGCCGTGCATCGACTGCCAGCCGAGCTGCTCCAGGATCCAGTTGACGACGCCCCACTGGGAGTCGAACAGCCAGGTGTAGACGGTGGTCGCGGCGACCACCGGCATGGCCCAGGCCAGCAGCAGCGCGACCTGGAGCACCAGCCGCATCTTCTTGCCGAGCTGGTTCAGCAGCAGGCCGATCAGGGTGCCGCCGACCATGATCAGCACCACGTTGACCAGGGTGAAGACGATGGTCCGGCCGGTGACCGACCAGAACTCCGGGTCGGTCAGCTGCTCCTTGTAGTTGTCGAAGCCCGTCCACTCGGTCAGGTGCAGGACCAGCTGGCGCCTGTTGAGGTTCTGGAACGACAGCAGGACCGTCTTGAGCAGCGGCCAGCCCAGCAGGGCCAGGGTCGCCACGGTGGCCGGCAGCAGCAGCAGGTACGGCGCGAGGCGTGAGCCCAGGCTGGGGCCGCCCGCGGATCTGGCGCCCTTCGGCGCGGTGCCCTTCGAGCCGCCGCCCGAGGCGCTCGTCTCTTGACCGGCCACAGCGGCCTTCCCTGGGTCCGGGGACTGTGTCTGCACCCGCTCCGAATGCACAGCCATCGTTCTCACTTCCTCACAACCTGGCCACGACGGACAGGCGCCGCCCACCGGCCCCCCGCCGGGGGCCGGTGAACGACGCTGCTGGGACCCGCCTCCGGACTCCCGCCTGCGGGAGGGCCGAGGACGGGTCCCGGGTGCTTACTGCTTCTGGTTGAGCTTCTTGGCGATCTCGTCGTCGTACTTCTTGGCCGTGGAGGCGAAGTCGCCGCCCTGGAGGACAGCGGTCAGGAACTCCTTGACCGGGTTCGGGTTGTCCTCGACGCTGGACCAGTTCGGGGTGTTCGGGGTGATCGCGCCGACGGTGGCGCCCTGCTGGGCGGCCTTGGCGAAGTCGCCCTGGATGTTCGCGTTCAGCGCGGGCTTGTTCGTGGTGATGCCGGCGGCGGCGAACAGACCCTCGTTCTTGTCGTTGAGGGCGATCTTCAGGTAGTCCTTGGCCATGTCGGTGTTCTTGCTCTGCGAGGCGATCGCGAGGTTCGAACCACCGAGGAACACGCCGGTGGGCTTGTCGGCGGTCTTGCCGGGGAGCGCGAAGTAGCCGATCTTGTCCTTCGGCATGGCCTTCTCGTCCGGCAGCTCCCAGCCGAGGCCGATCATGGCGCCGACGTTGCCCTGGGCGAAGACGTCCTTCTGCTGCGGGGTGGCCTCGTCCTTGTCCTTCGGACCGGTGGCCGAGTAGCCCTGGAGCTTCTTGTAGGTCTCGAAGGCCTTCTGGCTCTCGGGCGAGCCCAGGCCGCCGACCCACTTGTCGCCGTCCTTCTTGGCGATCTTGCCACCCTCGCTGGTGAGCAGACCGAAGTAGACGTACCACTCCTGGCCGGGCATGTAGATCGGGTCGACGACGCCCTCGGTGGTCTTCAGCTTCTCCAGGTCGCTGTAGAACTCCTCCAGGGTCTTCGGCGTGTCGGTCAGGCCGGCCTTGGTCCACAGGTCCTTGTTGTAGGCGACCACGCGGTTGGTGACGTACCACGGGGCGGCGTACTGCTTGCCGTCCAGGACGGCGGACTCGTTCTGGTTGGCGGGCCAGGCGTCGCCGCCCAGGGCGGCCTTCTCCTTGGTGAGGTCGAGCAGACCGCCCGAGGAGGCGTAGCCGGCGGTCTGGGTGTTGCCGACCTCCAGGACGTCGACCGAGCCCTCCGACAGCGCGGCGGTGATCTTGGCGCCGATGCCGCCCCACTCCTGGGTCGCGTACTCGACCTTCGAGCCCGGGTAGGTGGTCTCGAACTCGGTCTTGACCGCGTCGGTCCAGCCCTTCGGGGCGGAGCCGGTCATGGTCCAGACCTTGAGCGTCTTGCCCTTGTACTTGTCCGCCGCGGAGGCGGAGGACGACCCCGAGTCGCCCTCGCTCTTCTTGCCGTCCGAGCCGCAAGCCGCCAGGCCGACGACCATTGCTGCGACGCCGACCGCCGCGATGAGCTGACGCTTCATTACGCCATCCTCCTGAGGGATGCCTGGGTTACCCCCGTCGGGCGGCAGCGGCAGACCCACACAAAGCGGGGGGAAAGGTGCCGCGGACCCCTTCGAACGGGTGGGGGGATTCATAGCTACCGGCCTAGTGGTGTAGACCAGCTGCCTGGAGCTTGGCCTAGACCAATGGGCCTGTCAACGGCTGTTCGACCGATCTCGACCACCCGTTATCAAGCCGACACCGCACATCGTTCATCGCGTGATGAGGTATTCGTTCCGTAGCCATACATGCAACGATGTGAGCCGTTAACGATGTGGCGGGGTCGCCGTAGGCCTCGCGAGAAGCGGGAGAACAGGTCCGATGAGCAGCGACGGGGGATCCACCGCCCAGGTCAACGACCCCGAGGTGAACAGCCTCCCGACGCAGGCCGGCACCGACCCGACCGCGCGCGTCCCCAAGTACTACGGCCTGAAGCGGCACCTGCTGCAGCTCACCGAGACCCAGCCCGCCGGCACCCCGGTGCCGCCCGAGCGGGCGCTCGCCGCCCAGTTCGACACCTCCCGCACCACCGTGCGCCAGGCCCTCCAGGAGCTGGTCGTCGAGGGCCGGCTGGAGCGCATCCAGGGCAAGGGCACCTTCGTCGCCAAGCCCAAGGTCGCCCAGGCCCTCCAGCTGACCTCCTACACCGAGGACATGCGGGCCCAGGGCCTGGAGCCCGCCTCCCGGCTGATCGAGATCGGCTACATCACCGCCGACGACCGGCTCGCCCCGCTGCTCGACATCAAGCCCGGCGGCCGGGTGCTGCGGATCGAGCGCCTGCGGCTCGCCAACGGCGACCCGATGGCCATCGAGGTCGCCCACCTCTCCGCCAAGCGCTTCCCGGCCCTGCGCCGCAACCTGGCCAAGCACACCTCCCTCTACGCGGCGCTGCGCGAGGTGTACGGGGTCACCGTGGCCGAGGCCGAGGAGACCATCGAGACCACCCTGGCCAACCCGCGCGAGGCCGGCCTGCTCGGCTCCGACCTCGGCCTGCCGATGCTCCAGCTCTCCCGGCACTCCTTCGACAACGACGGGGCCCCGGTCGAGTGGGTGCGCTCCATCTACCGCGGCGACCGCTACAAGTTCATCACCCGACTGAAGCGTCCGGAGTAGCCGCACTCCCCCACCGCATCCCGGGCACCGGCGCGCGCGACCCGCGCGCCGGTGCCCTTCGCGTTCCGCGGCGGCTTCTCCCGCGGCCCCCGGCGGTGGTGGCTTTTGCGCCCCCCGGCGGCGGACTCCGGCCGGTTGCGTCCGGCTGGTGGGAAGTTCGGTCAATCCCGGTGACATGGATCACCCCATGCTCTAGATTGCGCAGCCGTACTGACCTGACTGCCGATCACCGATGGTGCTGCTCGGCGGGCCCGCGCGGCGCTCGGCGCCGAGGGGCTGCGGCGCCGACGGGGAACCCCTCCGGAGCGGAGCCGAAGATGCCCTCTGATCCTCCCAGCGTCGAAGATGTCATGCCCGAGCCAGCCGGGAGGCCCGTCCCGGCCGTGACGCCCGAGCGGGTGCTGGCCGGCCTCGCCCTGCTCGTGCCGATCGTCGCGACGCTCTGGGTGTCCTCGTACGACAAGAGCGACCCGGCGGTGGCCGGGGTGCCGTTCTTCTACTGGTACCAGCTGCTCTGGGTGCCGGTGTCGGCCGTGTTCACGGTCGCCGCCTACCTGCTGATCACCCGGGACGAGAAGGCCCGCAAGGCGGCCCGGAAGGGCGGTGCGCGATGAAGGACGTCAACGTGCCGGCCCTCGTGGTCTTCGTGCTGTTCTTCGCCCTCGTCACCGTGATGGGCTTCCTCGCCTCGCGCTGGCGCCGCGCGGACAACGCCGCGCACCTGGACGAGTGGGGCCTGGGCGGCCGCAGCTTCGGGACCTGGGTGACCTGGTTCCTGCTCGGCGGCGACCTCTACACCGCGTACACCTTCGTCGCCGTCCCGGCCGCGGTGTACGCGACCGGCGCGGCGGGCTTCTTCGCGGTGCCGTACACGATCATCGCCTACCCGCTGGTCTTCCTCTTCCTGCCCCGGCTCTGGTCGGTCTCCCGGGTGCACGGCTACGTGACCCCGGCCGACTTCGTGCGCGGCCGGTACGGCTCGCGGCCGCTGTCGCTGGTGGTCGCGCTCACCGGCATCCTGGCCACCATGCCGTACATCGCCCTGCAACTCGTCGGCATCCAGGCCGTGCTGGACGTGCTGGGGGTCGGCGGCGGGGAGAACGCCAACTGGTTCGTCAAGGACCTGCCGCTGTTCATCGCCTTCGGCGTGCTGGCCGCCTACACCTACTCCTCCGGCCTGCGGGCCCCGGCGCTGATCGCCTTCGTCAAGGACGCCCTGGTCTACATCGTGATCATCGTCGCGGTGATCTACATCCCGATCCGGCTCGGCGGCTACGGGCACATCTTCGACTCGGCCGCGCAGCACTTCAAGGAGGTCAAGGGCGGCTCGCTGACCATCCCCGAGAACAAGCAGTGGACGTACGCCACGCTCGCCCTCGGCTCGGCGATGGCCCTGTTCATGTACCCCCACTCGGTGACCGGCGTGCTGGCCTCCAAGTCCCGCAAGACCGTGCGCCGCAACATGGCGATCATGCCCGCCTACTCGCTGATGCTGGGCCTGCTGGCGCTGCTCGGCTTCATGGCGCTCGCGGCGGGCGTCGGCAAGGGCGTCAAGGGCTACAACGCCCAGCTGTCGGTGCCCCAGCTGTTCGCGGACATGTTCCCGGACTGGTTCACCG
The DNA here is from genome assembly GCF_042896795.1 of Kitasatospora sp. NPDC001261. Lineage (NCBI taxonomy): Bacteria > Bacillati > Actinomycetota > Actinomycetes > Kitasatosporales > Streptomycetaceae > Kitasatospora > Kitasatospora sp. NPDC001261. Next base: position 5,549 of record NZ_JBIAXP010000010.1, on the reverse strand, counting down.
GCGTGGCCTTCGCCGCGATCGGCATCGGCGCACTGGTGCCGGCCGCCATCATGTCCATCGCGGCGGCCAACCTGTTCACCCGCAACGTCTACAAGGAGTGGCTCAAGCCCGCCGCCACCCCCGCCGACGAGACCCGGATCGCCAAGCTGGTCTCGCTGCTGGTGAAGGTCGGCGCGCTGGTCTTCGTGCTCGGCATGGACAAGCAGGCCGCGATCAACCTCCAGCTGCTGGGCGGCCTGTGGATCCTGCAGACCTTCGTGGCGATCGTCGGCGGCCTGTTCACCCGCTGGTTCCACCACTGGGCGCTGTTCGCCGGCTGGGCGGCCGGCATGGTGTACGGCACCTGGAAGGCGTACGGGATCGCCAGCCCGGCCACCAAGCACTTCGGCGGCAACGCGGCCGAGATCCCCGGCATCGGCGAGATCGGCTACATCGGCGTCACCGCCTTCGCCCTCAACCTGGTCGTCGCGGTGGCGCTCACCCTGGTGCTGCGGGCGGTCAAGGCGCCGGACGGCCCGGACGAGACCAGGCCGTCCGACTACAGCGCCGAAGCCGGCGACGACGAGCTGAAGAACGCGCCGGAGCCTGTAGCGGCGCACTGATTCGCGCGGTACGCGCCCTGTGATCGCGCCGCCTTCTCCGTGAACACTGGAGAAGGCGGCGCGATCATATGTATGAACAGGCGTGCACGCCGGGCACCACCAGACCGGACCGGCATCCGGCCGGGACCTGATCGACCACGGGGAGCTCGCGGCCATGGCAGAACTCGGCACCACCCTCAACGGCCAGCACCAGTCCACGCAGGGCCAGCACCACCACGTCACCGCGCAGGGCCAGCACGGCACCACCCAGGGTCAGCACACCGCCGGCCACGGGCCGCACACCACCGGCCAGGGCCAGCACGGCACCGCCCACCGCCCGTCGGCGGCCGGCCGGCTGCCGTCCGTGCTGATCGCCACCCGGCACGGGGAGTCCACCGCCAACGTCGAGTTCCAGCTGGCCGAGGCCGCCGGAGCGCTCAGCGTCCCGATCAGCTGCCGCGACGCCGACATCCCGCTGTCGCTGCAGGGCCGGCAGCAGGCCCAGGCGCTCGGCCACTGGTGGGCCGGCCTGCCCAGCGCCGACCGCCCGCGCAGCGTCTGGTGCTCGCCGTACGTGCGCACCGCCGAGACCGCCCGGATCGCGCTCGCCCAGGCCGCCGGGCTCGGCTCCGTCCCGGTCACCCTCGCCGTCCGGTACGACGAGCGGCTGCGCGACCGCGAACTCGGCGTCCTGGAGATGCTGCCGAAGGCCGCGATCGAGGCCAAGCACCCGGAGGAGGCGGCCCGGCGGCGCAAGATGGGCGAGCTGTACTACCGCCCGCCGGGCGGCGAGTCCTGGGCCGACGTCGCCCTGCGGGTGCGCAGCCTGCTGCGGGACCTCTGCGAGGAGGAGGCCGGACGGCCCGTCCTGCTGGTCGCGCACGACTGCACGGTGCTGATGCTCCGCTACGCGCTGGACCGGCTCACCGAGGACCAGCTCACCGCGCTCGGGCCGGTGCACAACTGCTCCACCAGCCTCTGGCGGGCCCAGGACGGGCGGCTGCGGCCGGACGGCTGGAACGGCGTCGGGCACCTGACGGCCGGGACGGACTGACGGCCGGCGGGACCTGCTGGTGCGAGCCTGCGGCCCCTCAGCCCGCCTTCGGGTCCGGGTCCGGGTCCGGGTCGGCGAAGCAACGTCGGTAGGCCAGCGGCGTGGTGCCCAGCCGGCGGCCGAAGTGGTGCCGCAGCGCGGCCGCGTTGCCGAAGCCGCAGCGGGCGGCGATCGCGTCCACCGGCTCGGTGGTGGACTCCAGCAGCCGCTGGGCGAGCAGCACCCGCTGCCCGACCAGCCAGCGGTGCGGGGTGGTGCCGGTCTCCTGCTGGAAGCGGCGGGCGAAGGTGCGCGGCGACATGTGCGCCCGGGCGGCCAGCTGCTCGACGGTGGCCTCCTCGGCCAGGTGGTGGCGCATCCAGTCCAGCAGCGGGGCCAGCGAGTCGCCGGCGGCCTCCGGCAGCGGCCGGTTCACGAACTGGGCCTGCCCGCCCTCCCGGTGCGGTGCCACCACCATCCGGCGGGCGATCTCCCGGGCCACCTCGGCGCCCTGCACCTTGCGCACCAGGTGCAGACAGGCGTCGATGCCGGCCGCCGTCCCGGCCGAGGTGATCACCGGGTCGTCGTCCACGTACAGCACGTCCGGCTCGACCGTGGTCAGCGGGAAGCGCTCGGCCAGCTCCTCGCCGTGCCGCCAGTGCGTGGCGGCGCGACGGCCGTCCAGTAGCCCGGCGGCGCCCAGCACGAAGGCGCCGCTGCAGATGGACAGCACCCGGCCGCCGCCCTCGACCACCCCGCGCAGCGCCGCCAGCAGCGGCTCCGGGTAGCCGGGGCGGATGCTCGCCGCGGTGACCACGGCGAGGTCCGCACCGGCGAGGCGCTCGGGACCGTACGGGACGTCCACCGCGAAGCCGGAGTGGGTGGCGTGCGGCCCGGGACGGGCCCCGGCGATCGCGAAGTCGTAGCCCGGCAGCCCGTCGGCGGTGCGGTCCAGGCCGAACACCTCGCAGGCCACACCCAGTTCGAAGGGGTGGACCTCCTCCAGCACCACCGCGACCACGTTCTTCAGCATGCCCACCAGGATGCCCCCGGCGCCCGCCCCGGCGGAAGGAAGGGGACGGCGGGAGGATGGCAGGATTTCGAGGTGATCGGTCGTTCCTGCCACTCGTGGCCGCGGCGCCGCCCGGCCACAGTGGTGCCCATGGACAGCGACACCCTCATCGGCTCACTCGCGATGACCGCGGCCGTCGGCGGTTTCGGCCTGCTCGGCCTGCTGATCGGCCGCGAGACCTCCCACGGCCCGGCGGCCGGCCGCGACAACTACCACCGCCCGGGCGGCTACCCGGCCGACCCGGCCCGCCCCGACCGGCTGCACGGCACCGCCGACCCGTCCTCGACCCCGGCCCCGTCGAGCGCTTCGACCCCTCCGACCCGTTCGACCCCTCCGACCCGTTCGACCCCGGAGGACCGTCCCGACCAGGGCTCCGGCACACTGGCCGCATGGACTTCCTCATCCGCCAGGCCCTCCCGGAGGACCTCGCCGACGCCGGCCGGATCACCGTCGAGGCCTTCGTCGGCGACGGCTTCACCAACCCCACGAGCAGCTACGTCGACCTGCTGCGCGACGCCGAGCGACGGGCCCGCGAGGCCGAACTCCTGGTCGCCGTCGACACGGCCGGAGCCGGGGTCCTCGGCTGCGTGACCTACGCGGTCGGCGGCACCGAGTGGGCGGACATCGCCACCCCGCGGGAAGGCGAGATACGGATGCTCGCCACCGCCGCCGCCTCCCGCGGCCGCGGCGTCGGCGAGGCCCTGGTCCGCGCCACCGTCACCCGCAGCCGCGAACTCGGCCTGGCCGGCATGGCCTTCTCCACCCGCCCGGAGATGACCACCGCCCACCGCGTCTACGAGCGCATCGGCTTCCGGCGCACCCCCGAACGCGACTGGGCCCCGTACCCGGGGATGGACCTGATGGTCTACACCATGGCCTTCTGACGACCGGCCCGGGCGCCCGTCACGGCTTCTTGTCGTACCCGGGCGCCACGTAGACGGTGTACCGGCCGTGCTTCCCGCTCGTCACCACGGTGACCACCCGGTACCCGGAGGCCTTCAGGGTGGGCTGGATCGCCTTGTCGATGGCCCCGGTCTGGGTGAAGTCCAGGACCACGACCTTCCACTCGTGGGCCTGGATGCCGGCCTGGATCGCGGGCACCCCGTTCTGCATCTCGCCGGTGGCCGGGTCCCGTCGGAAGACGGCCACCAGGTCGTGCCACTGCTGCCAGGTGGTCTGCTTGCGCAGGTAGTACGCGGGGACGTTGTAGTTCTCGACCAGGTACCGGTCGTCGCCCTTGACGATGTACGGCTCCAGGGCGGCGACGAACTCCTTCGAGTTCGACCACTCGCCGTACATCTCCCGGCCCTGGGCCGCGCCCACCCAGGCGAGCGGGCCGACCACCAGGGCGGCCGCCGCCACCCCGGCCACCAGGTGCAGACGGCCCTTCAGCCACAGCGCCGTACGGGCCAGCACCAGGCCCACCACGATGCAGGAGAACCAGGCGCCGAAGTCGACGTGCTTCTGCAGCGACAGCCAGGTGTGGATGCGGATCTGGTTCACCGGCGCCATCAGCCCGGCCAGCAGCAGCAACAGCGCCAGCCAGAACTCGGGCCAGGCCGCGCCGCCGCGCCGCCGCGCCCGCACCAGCTGCACCAGCACCCCGGCCAGCGCGACCACCAGCAGCGGACCCACCCAGCGGGCGGCCTCCGAGGCCACGTAGGAGTACGAGTCGTGGCCCGGGGCGCGCTTGAGCGTGGTGTGGTTGAAGCCGTTGACGTACTTCTCGCCGGCCGCCAGCGCCGCCGCGCCGACCGCCACCACGAAGGTGAGCAGCACCAGCAGCCCGCGCCGCCAGGCCTCCCAGCTGCGCAGCGACCCGCGCGGCCCGGCCAGCACCGCGATGCCGCACACCACCGGCACCCACAGCAGCGCGGCGTACTTGGTGGCGCCGGCCAGGGCCAGCAGCAGCCCGGAGGCGACCAGGCTCGGGTACCCGCCGCCCGTGGTCAGCCGCACCGCGAAGTACCCGGCCCAGGCGAGGACCGCCAGCGCCATCGCGTCGTAGGTGGCCAGGCCGCCGAGGAACTGGGTGGGGCCGAGCGCGACGAAGGCCGCCGCCGCGCAGAACGCCGCGAGCGAGCCGTGCAGCCGACGGGTGGCCAGGTGGACGGCCGTGGTGGCGGAGAGCATGAACGCCAGGCTCAGCAGCCGGGCGCCGTTCAGCCCGCCGACGAAGTCCGCGACGGCCACCACCACCGGGTAGATCAGCGGGGAACCGGAGAAGAAGGTCTCGTACGTCGACACCGGGGTGCCGTGCCGCAGGTGCGCGATCTCCTGGTAGCCCGCGTAGATGTAGGTGCCCTCGTCGATGAAGGCGGTGTTGCTGAGGATCAGGTGGTACGAGAGCGCCGCCTGGACCAGCAGCACGGCCAGCAGCGGCAGCCAGTCCGCCCGCAGCACCGGCCGGGCCGGGTGCGGCACCCGGGGCGGCCCGGGCCTGCGGCGGCGCCGGTCGGCCGGGGAGGCCGGCGTCGGCCCGGGGCCCGTCCGGCCGCGCTCGCCGAGGGCCACCCCGCCCGGCCGGGCTCCGCCGAGGACGGGCTTGCGGGTGGACTCGGGCCGGATCCAGCGGCCGTCCGCGCTCATCAGTACTGCTCCTCATCTGGGACTTCGCATCCGGACGCGCCGTGGAGCGCGCGCCCCGGGGCGCGCTTCGGCCGCCGCCCCACACTGCCGGGGGCGGCGGCCGGACGTTCACGGGGGCCGGTCGGCCCCGCGGCGGATCCCGCGGGACCCGCCCCTGGCGGTGCTAGGGCCTGTCTTCGAACTCGCGTCTGCGGGGCGACGCCGGGGCACGCACCTCGCCGCGTTGTCGTCGGTCGCCAATGCTCCGCAGTGGCTCCCTCCTCCGCCTTGCGAT